>DASROG010000561.1:0-5268 GCA_035646995.1 Myxococcaceae bacterium | reverse complement strand
GGGTGGGACGGGGGGAACCGGAGCGACGAGCTTCGGTGGCGGCGACCCCTCGGCGCGCGGCCGCAGGGTGTAGATGTTGCCCCGCCTCTCGAGGGACAGCCCGTAGGCGCGGGCGAGCGTCTCCAGCGCCTCGTCGGCGGGGACGTTCTGGAAGAACACCTCGGCGTCCTCGTCCAGGTCGCCCCGGACCACGACGCTCAGCTTTCCCTCGGTGGCGATGTGCTCGGCGATCTCGCGCAGAGTCCCGTGAGACTTCAGGGTGATGCGGGGTGCCGACCCGTGGGACGAGGTGTCCGCAGGAGTGCCGGCGAACCCGAGGAGCGGCACGAGTGCCGCGAGCAGTGCAACGACGCGCGTCACGGGCGGACCTGTGCCTCCACGACCCGGTGCGCGGCGAGCCGGCGAACGCCGAGCGTCGACACGACGATCAGGCCCGCCATGGTGACCACCATCGGCAGCGCCGCGGTGCTCCAGATGGCGGCGAGCGCCTCGGAGGCGGCGTAGAAGAGGTTGCGCCAGGCCACCACCGACGAGGCGGCGCGAGTGCCGAGCACACCCAGGTTCCCGTGCGTGGCCACGAAGGCCAGCACCGCAGCCATGAGAGTCACCGCGAGGATGGTGAACCCGGTGCGCAGCTCGACGCGGACGGGCGCCGGCTCCAGCGCCACGCGGGCCATGACCGACTGCACGAAGTTCACCGGGGGCAGCGGGTCCGCCAGGCGGAACAGGTCCTTCTCCAGCTGCCGGTGCTGCTCGGCAACGGCGGCACAGTCGGGGCAGGTGCGGAGGTGCGCGAGGGTGTCCGCGTCGTGCTCCGCCACGCCGATGAGGAGGTTCTCGAGCTCGGGGCAGGCGTTCATTGGGCGTCCTCCGTCGTCATCTGCCGGCGCAGCTTCTCACGCGCTCGGAACAGCCTGGCCATGATCGTGCCCGGGGCGACCCCCATCACCTGCGCGATCTCCTTCGTGGTGCGCTTCTGCACGTAGTACAGCGCGAGGACCTCGCGGTCGTCGGCGCCGAGGGTGGAGAGCGCGGCCTCGAGGCTCCGGTGCTCCTCGGCGGCGATGACGCGCTCCTCCTGGCTCTTCTCCCCGGAGGGCAGCGACTCGTGCATCTCGTCTACGTCCTGGGTGTGGACCCGGGAGCGGCGACGAAGCAGGTCGAGGCAGAGGTTACGCGCGATGGCCAGCACCCACAGGTCGAAGGGCTTGCCTTCGTCGTACCGGCCCAGGTGCTGGTAGGCGCGGAGGAAGGTCTCCTGGGCCACCTCGGCCGCCTCGGCCTCGGTGCGGAGCAGGCGCAGGCACAGGCCGTAGACCGGTCGCTGGACGCTCCGGACCAGGGCCTCGAACGCGGACCGGTCTCCGCGGCGCGCGGCGCGCACCTCGGCGCGGTACGGCACGGTCTCGGTCCGCTCGCCCAGGATCGACCCCAGCGCCGCCGGGGAAGGAAGCCACGAGGAGAGCAGGGTGGTCACGCCAACCCATACGCCCGTACTCCCTGGGCCATTGCCCCCGCCCATGACGATTGGGCGGCGTGGTCCAGGCCGGGGGCGGCCCCGACCCGGAGGCGCGGCACTCTACCGCAGCTTCTGACGCGCCCGGGCGGTGGCTTTGGCCTCTTTCCGAGCCTTTGCACGGGCGCGGAACCCCGGACCAGGTCTCAGAGACGTCGTTCCCTCGGATTCCCGCGATCCCGGTCGAGGCGCCAGCGCCGCCGGGGGCGGCGGAGCGCTCGATCCAGGTCTCGATCCAGGTCTCAGAGAACTCGTCCGGAGGGCTCCGGCGTCGGGGCTCGGCGCACCCCGCCGTGCCTGCTCGGCGCCCGCTCGGCCGCTCCCCGCGGTGGCCTGGATCTCCTCCGGGGTGTCCTCGCGCGCCGTCCGGTGGAACAGCCGCTTCACCACCAGGGTCGCGTAGCTGCCCGGGGGAAGGGTGAAGGCGACATTCAGCTTGGCGTACCCCCGGTTCAGCTCATCGGCTTGCGTTCGCCCCAGCACGAGCTTGCTCGGCTGCACGAGGATGGGGCGCTCCTCGTGCTTGAAGAAGAGCAGCCGCTCGGCGCCCGAGATCCGGAGCTGGTCCAGCCGCAGCTTCTCCTTGCCCAGCACCCACTCCACCGCCTCGCGCACCCGCGACTCGGGGAGCGGCGTGTCCGGACCGAGGAGCGGAAAGGTGAGGTGCCGCAGCCAGCGCAGCGTCTCGGGGTCGGCCTCCTGGTGGAAGAGCAGGGTCCCCGCCTGGTACCGCAAGGGAAAGAGCGCCGTGCGCGGGAGTGCCAGCTGCAGCAGGCGCCGCACCCCCTCGTTCCAGAGCCAGCTCTGGTAGGTGAAGAGGAGCAGGGCCCGGTACGCGGCGTCGATCTGGAGGAAGGCGCGGAGGTAGTCCTCCGGCTTCTCCCGGAGCGAGCGGATGACCCGGTCGTACCGGTGTCCCGCCTCGTAGGGGACGCGCCGCGTCCACTCGCCCCAGTGCCGGCGCCAGAACTCCTTCACCTTCGCGTCGTCGGAGCGATCGAGCGGGGACGGCTTGGCGAGGTAGTTGCGCAGGGCGGCCTCGAAGTCGCCGCGGATGAGGTCCTTGGCGATGAACCCCTGGCCGTGCTTCAGCGAGCCGAAGCGCTGGCTGTCGAAGTAGTTCACCACCCCGAGCCGGTTCACCTCCGCCGCGGCGCGCGGCAGCTCCTGGAGGTCCTCCTCGGTCAGCGCCCGGACGGTGACGCTGAAACGGTTGGAGGTGGTGTTCTCCGCCGACAGGGGCCGACCTGTGCGCCCCAGCGGCTTGAGCCGGAGGTCGGGCTCCTGGCAGTCCACCTCGGCGCCATCCACCGCGATGAGCTGCTCGGTTCGCCCCTGCTTGTCCTTGAGGCCGCAGAAGGTGATGGCGCCGGGGCGCAGCCCGAACCGGCTCCGGATGCGCTCCACCGCCTCGAAGGTGGACAGCTTCTGCTTGTCCATGAGGTAGACCCGGTACCGGCCGTCCGGGACCGGGTCGAAGCGGTAGGACTCCCGGACGCTGAAGTCCTCGGGTCGTTGCTTGATGCGCACGGGGGCAAGCCTTGTAACATCGGCCGACCGTCCGATGCTCAGCGCCTGTCCCCGCTGTCGAACGCCGCTCGCGCAGCCCAACCCGCCGCGGTGTCCGGGGTGCGGGGAGTCGCTCTCGTCGAGCCAGGTGCCGTCGGTGCGCACCAGCCCCCGCGGCCCGTACCTCACCGGCCGGCTCCTGGACGGGAAGCTCAGCGAGTTCCCGCTCGGGCCCCGCACCACCCTCGGCCGGCACCCGGCGAACACCCTGCGCCTCGCCGACCGCGAAGTGTCCAAGGAGCACGCGGCCATCGAGCGGGCGGGCACCGGCTTCGTGCTCAAGGACCTGGGCAGCTCCAACGGCACCTACGTGAACGGGCGACGGGTGCGCGAGCTCCGGCTCAAGGACGGCGACGAGATCGCGCTCGGCAACAGCCGCCTGGTCTTCCACTCCGGTGACGTGCTCACCAGCAGCGGCAGCCCCGGGGTCACGGTGCTCGCCTCGGCCCAGGCCGCTCCCGCCTTCCTCGCCCAGCTGGATCCGCCCACCGTCGAGGAGACCGAGTTCCGGCCTGCCGAGCAGCTCAAGGACGCCACCGCCCTCCGCCAGGACTACGAGAAGCTCCGCATCGCCCACGAGTTCCACCGTCAGGTGGGCCTGGAGCGCGACCAGAAGAGCCTGCTGGACAAGATCCTCGCGGTGAGCTTCCAGCTCCTCGCCGCCGACCACGGGGTCATCTTCCTGGTGAACGAGCAGGGTGAGCTGGTCGCCCAGGCGGTCAAGCACCGCTCGGGGAACGACGAGGAGGTGGTCCTCTCCGACACCGTGCTCAAGCGGGTGCTGGAGACCCGGCAGGCGGTGCTGACCGCCGACGCGATCCTCGACAGCCGGTTCAGCGGGAGCGAGAGCATCGTCGCCCAGGGCATCCGGAGCGCCATGGCCGTGCCGCTCCTGGCCAAGGGCGAGCTGAAGGGCGTGCTGTTCCTCGACACGCGCGAGCGGACCAATGCCTTCAGCGAGAAGGACCTCAAGATCCTCTCCGGCATCGCCTCCCAGGCGGCCATCGCCCTGGAGAACGCCGACCTCGCCCGGAAGATCGAGACCGAGGCGGTGACCCGGGCCGAGCTGTCGCGATTCCTTTCCCCGGCCGTCGCGGACCTGGTGGTGAGGGGGCAGGTGGAGCTGCTCCGGCAGGGCCGGCTGGCCGAGGTGAGCGTCCTCTTCGCCGACATCCGGGGCTTCACCTCCATCGCGGAAGGCGAGAGTCCCCAGGAGACGGTGTCGATGCTGAACGCCTTCTTCTCGGCCATGGCCGACGTGGTGTTCCGGCACGAGGGCAACCTGGACAAGTTCATCGGCGACTGCGTGATGGCCGTCTGGGGCCCGCCTTCACCGCACCCCGACGACCCGGCGCGGGCCCTCCGCGCGGCGCTGGAGATGCAGGCCGCCGTGGAGGCGCTGAACGAGGCCCGCGAGGCGAACGGGCAGACGCGCATCGAGATCGGCATCGGGGTGAACACCGGGCAGGCGGTCGTCGGGTACATGGGCTCGGCGGACCGCCACGAGTTCACCGCCATCGGCGACTGCGTGAACACCGCCTCGCGACTGTGCAACGTGGCGAAGGGGAACGAGGTGCTCGCCGCGGACACCACCGTCTCCAAGGCCGGCCCCGGCTTCCACGTCGAGGCGCTGCCGCTGGCGCACGTCCGCGGGAAGGAACGGGCGGTCCAGACCTTCCGGGTGATGGGGCTCGAGGAGCCCACCTCGACCGGGACGACCGGCTGAGTCGCCCGTCCGCGCGCCAACAGTTCCCCGACGAGCTCTGTCTTTTTTTCAGCCCCGGCGCGATCTCCGCGCCGTCTCCGCCTGGAGCGCGTGGCACGCGGGTTGCCACGCTCGGGCTGCCGTGACCGAGCTCGCCGGCTTCGATCTGTCCACCGTCCTCGCTCCTGCCCTGGGACTGGGCGCATCGGGGGCCCTGCTCGCGGTGCGAGGAACGACGATCCAGCGGCACGTGCCGGTCATCGCCCCCGGGTTGGCTCCCCTGCCGGTGCTCGCCGGGCTGCTCCTGGGCGGGGTGCTCGCCCTCATGCTCGCCGGCGGCACCCCCGCGGGGTCGGTGCTCCGCTGGGTGCTCGGTGCCGCCGCCGCCGCCGGCTGCGTCGCCGCCGGGTGGACCGCCGGCCAGCTGTGGAGGCACGCCGAGCTCCTCCGCGACGCCCACCCATGCACGGTGGACGAG
>DASROG010000560.1:0-3144 GCA_035646995.1 Myxococcaceae bacterium | reverse complement strand
GATTCTTCGAGATGCCGGCGTCCTCGGGCCCGCCCGAGCCCGAGCCCTCGGCGGCGCTGTTCCCCGACATCCCCGAGACCGTGGATCCGCCCCCCGCGCCCGTCCTCCCCGTGACCTCGGGGCCGATGCCGAGCATCATCTCCAAACCACCCGGCCGCGTGCGGCTCGGGCTCCAGGAGCGGGAGCTGCCGGGAGCTGCCCGCCAGGTGAGCGCGGTCGTCCTCAACGTGGGGCTCGCGGGCCTCCTGCTCCTGGTGGTGGTGGGGCTGGTCTCGAGCTGGGCGACGGCCGGCCGGGTCGACGGGTCGGCGCTCTCCCCGCGCCGGCTGCTCCAGGCGCTCCGGCCCGGAGTGGGCGTCACCCCGTTGGAGGTGACGCCCGGCACCTACGAGACCCGGACGGGGCGGTCCCTGCTCTACGTGCGCGGCCGGGTTCAGAACCGGGGCGCTCCCCCGGCTCGCGTCCGGGTGCGCGCCGAGGTGTGGGACGGAGCGCAGGCGGTGAAGACCGGCGAGACGCTCGCCGGGGCCATCGCCACCCCGGAGGAGCTGTGGCGCGCCGTGAACCCCGCGGACGTCGAGGCGCTGCGGGCGAGGCTGGCAGGCGCTGCCACCCCGGTGGCGGACGGACAGCAGGCCGACTTCCTGGTGCTCCTCGACGAGGCACCGCGCGACCTCTCCGGGCTTCGGCTGAAGGTCACCGCCAGCGTCGAGCGCTGACCTGCCCCTGGCCCGAGCGACGAACGTCCTCGCTCAGGCCTTTCCGGAATCTCCGTCCGTGTCTCGATGGCGCGGGGGCCGGAGCGTCCGCTCCGGCTTCACGTCGACGAAGCCCTGACCCTGCGAGGCCTTCTTGAAGGAGTGGACGAACTTCCCCAGCGCGTTCCCGAGGGCCGACATGCGAGAGGCGGAGAACACCACCAGCAGCACGAAGACGATGACCAGCAGCTCTCCGAAACCCAGACGAGGCATGGCGCGCGGGGAACATCGCCCGCTTCAGACGGCGGGTGCAAGCGGGAGGAGATTTTCCGGGGGCGGGGGCGAGGACGCTAGGGTGGTGCCGTGCGCATCCTCGGTCACCGGGGCGCGAGCAGCGACGCCCCGGAGAACACCCTCGCCGCGTTCCAGCTCGCGCTCGACCAGGGAGCGGACGGCGTGGAGCTCGACGCACGGCTGTGTGGCTCGGGCGAGGTGGTCGTCTTCCACGACGAGCGCCTCGAGCGGCTGACCGGCAGGAGCGGCCGGGTGGCGGACACCCCCTGGACCGAGCTCGCCCGGATGGAGGTGCGCGCGGGGCCGCTGGCCGCCTCGCCCGGGCGCATCCCGCTCCTGACCGAGGTGCTGGACACGCTCCCCAGGAGCGCCTTCATCAACGTCGAGCTCAAGAGCGAGGACTGGCCCGGCACCCGGGTGGCCGACGCGGCCGGGGCGCTGCTCGAGGCCGCCGGGCACGAGGCCCACGTGGTCGTGTCCTCCTTCGACCCGCGATGTCTGCTCCGGCTGGCGCTCGCCCACCCGCGGCTGCGGCGCGGGCTCCTGCTCGATCCCGACCGGCCGCAGCTCATCCAGCGTCACCTCACCTTGCCGCTCCTGGGTCGGGATGCGGTGCACCCCGAGGCCGGGCAGCTCACCGAGGCGGACGTCCGCCGGTGGCGCGCCGGCGGGCGTGAGGTGGCGGTCTGGACGGTGGACGACCCGGAGGTGGCCCGCAGGCTCCGCGCCTGGGGCGTGGACACCTGCATCACCAATCGCCCGGGAGCGCTCCGGGCGGCGCTCGACGGCTGAGGCCACGGTCGAGCGGCGCCCCTGCGCCGCCACATCAGCGTCCCCCTGGTGCGGGGGGCTGAGGTCGCTACCGCTGGACGGTGGGCTCTCCCTGGGCTCGCGCCAGCGCCTGGGCCACCGCCGCCGGGCGGCGCCGGATGATGAGCACCTTGCGCGAGGCGAAATCCTGCGTCTGCCGCGCGACCACCATCACCGTGTTCGCGCCCTCCTTCAGCGGGAAGTCGGTGCTGAACTTCAGCTTGGTGGGCTCGTTCTTCGGGCTGTCCGAGGTGCGGAAGAACACCTTCTGGTCGTTGACCAGGACGTACATGTCCAGGAGCCCCTTCGGCTCGGCCACAGTCCCGGAGAGGGTGAAGCGGTCCGAGGGGGCGACCACGCCGCCCTGGCTCTGATCCACCTGGAGCACGATCTGGGGCGGCTCGCGGTAGGGCATCGAGACCAGCTCGGGCGGCGCAGCCTTGGCGCTGCGGGCCTCGTGGGCATCCGAGCCCCGGAGGAAGCCGAAGCGGCCCTTCTCCGTCTCCACCTTGGTCAGCCCGTTCACCCGGGCGAGCACCGGAAGCACCCCGGCCTTCTTCACCCGGGCCATCACCGGCGCCCGCTCGTCGGGCCCGGCGAGCACCGGGGCACCGCTCTCGACGCGGACGATGCCCTTCCGCGCCTCGACCGCGAACGGCTTGTCGGAGAGAGGAAGGTTCAGGCGCTCGGTGGAGAATTCCTCCAGCGGCTCGTCGATGATCGCCAGCTTCAGCGGGAAGCTGTCGCCCACGTAGCCCTTCTTCACCTCGAGCTGGAAGCGCGCGGTCCGGGTCTCGCCGGGCGCGATCTCCCCGAGGTGGAAGCGTCCCTTCTCGATGAAGACGTTCTGGTCCGCGGCGTTCTTGATCGAGCCCACCGCGTCGAGCGCCTTGCCGGTGCCCTGGTTGGTCACGTCGACCAGGAGCGTGACCGTCTCGCCGCGCTGGGCGACCCCGTCGCCGTTGCACTGGGCGCAGTCGTCCACCACCTGCCAGTCCAGCGCGAACGCCGGGCGGGGCAGCTCGCCGAAGTTGACCTCGGCCACCAGCTGCTGGGGCAGGGGGCCCTGGTCGTCGAGGAACCTCACCGTCATGTCGTCACGACGGCTGTACATGTCCTTCGGCACCTTCACCGGCGCCTTCCAGGTGCGCTTCTCGCCGGGCTTGAGAGTTCCGAAGAGGAACTCACGGCGGTCGAGCAGCGGATCCTCACTCTCGGTCCAGGCCCGGATCCGCGACAGCGGCTCGCTGCCCCGGTTCTCGACCGTGACCTCGAGGTCGAAGGTGTCACCCGGGGCGAGCCGCTTGTCGGGGCCGGGGCGGAGCGTGGCCACCAGCTGGGG
>DASROG010000559.1:0-2545 GCA_035646995.1 Myxococcaceae bacterium | reverse complement strand
GCCCATCCCGAGCGAGGTGAGCGTGACCCCGAACTGCACGGTGCTCAGGTAGGGCGGGAGGTTCCCCAGCAGACCCAGGGTTCGCTCGGCGGCCCGGTTTCCCTGCTCGGCGAGGGTGCGGAATCGCGTCGGCCGCGCCCGGACCAGCGCCATCTCCGAGGCGACGAAGAACGCGTTGATCAGCACCAGCACCACCGCGACGGCGATGTGCCAGGCCTCGCTGCTCAAGGAGGGCGCCTCACAGCAGGCTCTCGTACTCCGGATCGCCCTTGAGCCCGTCGAACATCGGGTCGGTGGCGAGCCAGCCGGAGACCTTCTGCCGGTCCGCCTCGAGCGCCTTCTTCAACCACTCCAGCGACTCGGGCTTCTTGCTCCAGAGCGCGTACAGCGCGGCGAGGTTGTAGTGGAGGAGCAGGTCCTCGGCGTTGAGCGCCCGCGCCTTCTGGTAGGCCCGCTCGGCCTCCGCGTAGAAGCCCTTCTGCGCGTAGCAGATGCCCAGGTCGAGGTGCGCCTCGAAGTCCTCGGCCTCGAGCCGGACGACCTCCTTCAGCTGGGCGATCGCTCCGCGGTAGTCGCCCTCGTCCATCAGCAGCGCGGCCAGCTCGTGCCGCGGGAAGGCGTCGGCTGGGTCGAGCTCGATCGCGGTCTGCAGCTCGGCGATCGCCTCCTCCACCCGCCCGTGGTCGGCATAGGTGAGCCCGAGATTCAGGTGGGCGTCGGGGTACTCCGGATCGAGCTCGATCGCCTGCTTGTAGGCGGCGACCGCGAACTCCGGTCCGTGCGTGGAGAGGAAGCAGGCGAGGTTGTAGTGCGCGGTGGCGCTGTCCGGCTCGAGCTTGAGCGCGGTCAGATACTCGGCGAGGGCCTCGCGGTAGAGCTTCTTCTCGGCGTAGACGGTCGCCAGGTTGTCGTGCGCGTGGGCCGAGTCCGGGTCGAGGTCGATGGCCTTCCGGAACTCGCGGATGGCCTCGTCCAGCCAGCCGCGATCGGCGAGCTCGATGCCACGGGAGTTGTGCTCGTCGGAGAGCGCGATGTTGTCCTTCTCGCGGGCCATGGAGGGGGGTGCCAAGGCACTGTATTCAGCGGAAAACCGGCTCTGCAAGCTACACTCCCGTGCCGACGTGTCCCCTGCTCGGCGCAGTGATTTCTGGAGCTTTGCCCTCGTCTGCACGCTCGGCCTCGTGCTCGGGTGCGCTCCTCGGTCCACGGTGCGTCCGGACGAGGTCGAGACCCGGACCGCGCCGCCGCTGACCGTCGTCCCCGGACCCGCCGAACCACCCCGCCCGATCACGCTGGTCGCCGGCGGGGACGTGACGCTCGGGTTCCACTACGAGGAGTGGGTCGACGGGCTCCGGGCGAAGGGACAGAGCGGCCCGGCGGTGGACGGCTGGGGCTTCTCGGAGGTGAAGCCGCTCTTCGCCGGCGCCGACCTGGTGCTGGTCAATCTGGAATGTCCGTTCACTTCCGGCGGCGCCCCCATTCCCAAGAACTTCAACTTCCGGGCGCGGCCGTCCACGGTGCAGGTGCTCCTCGAGGGCGGCGTGCAGGTGGTGAGCCTGGCCAACAACCACCTGATGGACTACGGCCCCGAGGGCCTCGTGGACACCGTCGCGACGCTCGACAGTGCCGGCATCGCCCACTTCGGCGCCGGACGCACCCTGGCCGAGGCCCGCCGCCCCGCGATCGTCGCGGTGGGCGGGCTGAAGGTCGCCTTCCTCGGTTACCTCATCCTCGGGGAGAAGCACCCGGAGCCCGCCGTCGTCTGGGCGACCGAGACCACCGCCGGCGTGGCCGGGCACCCGAGCGACTGGACGGTGGTGGAGAAGATGGTGCGGGAGGACGTGGCGGCCGCGAAGGCACGGGCCGACCTGGTCATTCCCTTCTTCCACTGGGGGCGCGAGGGCAGCAAGGGCCCGGACGCGTACCAGATGGCGCTGGCGAAGGCGGCGGTCGAGTCGGGCGCAGCGGCGGTGCTCGGCGCGCACCCTCACGTGCTGCACGGGATGGAGCGCATCGGGCGGGTTCCGGTCTTCTATTCGCTCGGGAACTTCGTGTTCGGCGGGAACTGGAACCCGAGAGACAAGGATTCGGTCCTGGTGAAGGCCCGCTTCGACCGGAGCGGTTACCTCGGAGCAGAGCTGTTCCCGCTGCGGACCGATCGCTTTCCGGACCGCCCCATCCAGCCCTACCCGCTCACCGGCGCCGATGCGCAGGCCGTCCTGCAGCGGCTCCGGAACGCGTCGGCGACCTTCGCGACGCCGTTGCCGGAGCTGACCCCCACGAGCAACGCGGCACCGGTCTCGACGGCTGCACCGCCCGGCTCGTAGAAGGAAAGCGAGCTGGATGGGTGAGCCGCGCGCGCCGGTCTCGACGGCTGAACCGCTCGGCCCGTCCATGGCAAGCCCTCCCTCGACGGCGGCCCCGGCCGGCTCCGAGGGGGGCGAACTCGACGGCGATCCAGGCAATGCCCTCTCCCCACCGGACTGCGCGACCTCCGGCGCTCACGACGGCCGCGCCCCGACTCGATGCCCGAGACGTCCGCCCG
>DASROG010000558.1:0-5258 GCA_035646995.1 Myxococcaceae bacterium | reverse complement strand
CCCCCGTTCCCCCCTCGCCGCCTCCGCCGCGCACGCGCTTCTCAGCCGGGCCAGCGAGGCGCTGGGCCGGGTCATCCGCGGCAAGCGCTCCGCCGTGGAGCTGGCGCTGAGCACCGTGGTCGCCGGAGGACACCTGCTCCTCGAGGATGCTCCGGGCGTGGGCAAGACCACGCTCGCCGAGGGGCTGGCGCGGGTGTGCGGCCTGCGGCTGGCCCGCATCCAGTTCACCGCCGACCTCATGCCCGCCGATGTCACCGGGGTGCAGGTCTTCTCTCCCTCCAGCGGCGAGTTCCAGTTCCGCCCCGGTCCTCTCTTCCACGAGTTGGTGCTCGCCGACGAGCTCAACCGGGCGCCGCCCCGCACCCAGTCCGCGCTGCTCGAGGCCATGGCCCACGCGCACGTCACCGTCGACGGGACCACGCACCTGCTCCCGCGACCCTTCGTCGTGGTGGCCACCCAGAACCCGCTCGACCTGGCCGGCACCTACCCGTTGCCCGACGCGCAGCTGGACCGTTTCCTGGTCCGGCTCACGCTCGGGCACCCCTCACCGGAGGTGGAGGCGGAGCTGGTCTCGACCCGCGGGCTGGGCGAGCCGGTGTCGTCGCTCGCGGCGGTCCTCGATCCCGAGCAGGTGCGCTCGCTCCAGGCCCGTGCGGCAACCATCCACGTCGCTCCGGAGGTGGCTCACTACGTGGTGGCCCTGGCCCGGGCGACCCGCGAGCACCCGGGGCTGGAGCGCGGGGCCTCGACTCGCGCGGTGCTCTCGCTCACCGCCGCCGCCCGCGCCCGGGCGCTCTGGGAGGCCCGCGACTTCGTCATCCCCCAGGACGTGGCCGACCTCTTCGTGCCCACGCTCGCTCACCGGGTCGTGCCCCGCGGGGCGATGCAGGGGCTCGCCGCACGCGAGGAGGCCAGCGCCCTGCTGGAATCGGTGCTGGCCGGCGTGCCCGCGCCACGATGAGCGCGTGGCGCGAGCGGCTCCCGCGAGCCTGGCGGCGCCTCTGGAAGCCGCCGCGCCGCCTGCGCACCACGCCGGCGGGGCGGACCTACCTGGTGCTCACCGTGGGGGTCGGCCTCGCCGCGCTGAACACCGGGAACAACCTCCTCTACCTGGTGCTCGGGCTGCAGCTATCCATCGTGGTGGTCTCCGGCATCCTGTCGGAGCGGTGCATGCGGCGACTCCAGGTCAGGCGCCTGCTCACGGCCTCGCCGCGCGCCCGCACGCCCTTCCATCTCGCCTGGGGGCTGCTGCTTCCCAAGGGACAGGCCTTCGCCCTCTCGGTGTCGGAAGTCCACCCGGTGCTGGGCTCGGCGGTGGGCCGGCTGGCGTGGCTTCCTGCGGGTGAGGAGGTGGTGGTGCGCGCGGTGGCGAGCGCGCCGCGCCGGGGGCCGCTGCAGCTGCGTGCCGTCCGGGTCGCGACCCGGTTCCCGTTCGGGCTGTTCGAGAAGAGCCGCGATCTCGAGCTGCCCGGTGAGCTGCTGGTCCTGCCCGGGCGCATGCCGCCGCGGCCGGAGCCGCCCTGGCCCAGCAGCGGCCTGGGCCTGGAGCAGCGCTCCCTCCGTGGGCTGGACGGAGGCGGCGATCTGGCCCATCTCCGCGAGCTGCGCGACGGGGAGGACGCGCGCCGCATCCACTGGCGGAAGAGCGCGCAGCTCGGAACCCTGCTCCGCGTGGAGCGCGACGCCCAGCCCCAGCCCCGCATCATGCTCCAGCTCGACGACCGTGCCCCGGCGGAGGCGCTGGACGGCCGGTGCGAGGAGCTCGCCGCGCGCGCCGAGCTGCTCCTCGCGCGCGGGGCGGAGGTGGGCCTGGAGAGCAGCGGCGGCGTGTCGGTCAAGCCCGGGTCAGGGGCCTTCCACTCCCAGGCCATTCTCCGGGCGCTGGCCCGCGCCGGACATCCGGGGAAGGCCGGATGACTTCCGGGCGGCTCGCCCTCCTGCTGCGCGATCTGTCCGCGGGCGCGGCCTTCGCGGCCATGGCCATCTCGGGACAGGTGCCGCTCTGGACGGTGGCGGTGTTCATCCTCGCGCTGGTGGTGGCGCTGGCCGGACGCCGTCCGCTGAGCGACGGCAGGCTCAGCGCCGTGGTCCTCCTCCTGGCCGTCGTCCTCGTCTACGGCGGCGTGCTGGTGGACGAGCTGGACCTGGTGGTCGCGGCGTCGATCACCGCCGCGCTGCTCACCGCCCAGCGCATCCTCTCCCGACCCACCGCCAGGACCAGTGACCAGGTGCAGCTGGTCTCCCTCCTGATGATCGCGGGGGGCGCGGTGCTGAGCGCCGATCTGCTCTTCGCGCTCTGCCTCTTCGTCTATGCGGTGCTGGCCGTGCTGGCGCAGGGGCTCTCGGTGGTGGCGGACGCCGGGGCGGGCCCGATGCCTCCCACGCGGCGCCTGTTCCGGCCGCTGTCGGCGGGGGTGGCGCTCGCCCTGGTGGGGGCACTGGCCTTCTTCCTCCTCTTCCCCCGGCTGTCGTGGAACGTCGCCGCTCGCCGCGGAGGAGCCTCGCTCGGCGGGGCCACCACCGGCTTCGCCGACGCTCTGCGCCTGGGAGGGACCGGACTCCTGAAGTCCAACCCCCGGGTGGTGTTCCGGGCGCGCATCGAACCGGACCCCGGGACCGAGCAGCTCGATGCCTACTGGGTCGGGCGGCGGTTCGACGCCTTCGATGGTGTCCAGTGGTCCTCCGCCGGGAGACGCGGGACCCCCTCGCGCCAGGTGGTGCTGGGCCCGACGGGACCGAACCTGGTGCGCCAGGAGATCGACCTCCTCCCGGCCTACGGGAGCCGGACCCTGGTGGCGCTCGACACGCCGGTCCGGTTCGGCGAGGCCGAGTCTCACCAGACGACGTTCAGCGTCCGGACCGAGATCCTCCCCTCCGACGACCGCGAGATCCGGCTCCTCGGTCCCTCGGACCACGTCACCTACCGCGCCCTCAGCGCCATGGAGCGAGGGCGCGTCCGCCCGGAGGACCCCGTCGAGCGGGCGCGGCGGCTGCAGCTGCCGGCGGCGCTGGATCCGCGCATCCCGGCCCTGGCCGAGGCACTCGCCGAGGGCGCGGTCGGAGATCGGGCCATCGCGCGGCAGATCGAGAGCGCGCTCCAGACCCGCTACGCGTACACGCTCGAGCTGCCGGGCCGGGTCAAGGACCCGCTGGCCGACTTCCTGTTCGATCGCCGTGCGGGACACTGCGAGGACTTCGCCACCGCGCTCGCGGTCCTGCTCCGGACGCGGCAGATCCCCGCGCGCGTGGTGGTGGGGTTTCACGGGGGCGAGCGGGCCTCGGGCGAGTACCTGATCCGCGCTGGAGACGCGCACGCCTGGGTCGAGGCAGAGGTCGACGGATTCGTGCTCCGGCTCGATGCCACGCCGCCCGAGCATCGCTCGGCGGTCGGCCTCGGGCTGACCGGCTGGCTCCTGACCCGCTGGGAGGCGCTGCAGATCCGGTGGCTGGATCGGGTCGTGGAGTACTCGCTGTCGGACCAGAACCGGCTGATGCAGCGCCTCCGCGCGCAGGCCGAGGAAGCCGGGCCGCGCGCCGCGGCACGCAGACCGGATGAAGGACCGGCGGTGGCCCTGTCGGTGCTCGCCGCGGCGTTCCTGCTGGCGGTCCTGGTCGGCCGGCGGAGCGCGGCGAACGACCCGGTGGAGCTCGGGCGAAGGCTGTCCCGGCTCCTGCGGCGCGGCGACCGGCTGGGACCCGGTGGCTGGCTCGACGGCGCCCGGGTGGCGGAGGCGGAGCTGGCGCCGCTGCGCGAGGGCATCGCCCGCTACCGCGAGGCACGCTTCGGCCGCCGGCCGTTGCTTCCGGGGGAGGGACGCCGCCTGGTCAGGCAGGCGAGGCGGGCGCTCCGGGGACTGGTCTCCCCTTCCGTTCCCGGACCCGGACGCCCAACCTTCCGGGCGTGACCACGCCCCCCGACCTCCCGCATCCCACGAGCCCGCCCACCGACGTCCCCTCGGTGCCGGTGTACGGGCGAATTTCCGGCGTGGGCACCGAGGATCGCCCCGGGCAGAGCACCCCGGAGGTGCAGCCGGAGCGTCACCGCCCGGAAGAGCCGGAACCGCCCGGCCCGCCGCGCGTGCCCCCGTCGCCGGGGCCGGAGATCGAGCCGCCGCGCCACTGAGCATGTGCCGGGGCACCGAAGGCTGGCGTTTCTACAGACCTCGAGCCCGTCCACGTCAACCGGTGTGTGATTCCGCCGGGTTCGCGGGCATCCGCGTGGCACCCACCTTGCTCATTCACCGGGCGTCGTCGCAACCCCGAATCCCTTGGAGACGTCCAGAATGCAGCTCGCCTCCGATCGTTCCGTCACCCCCGGTTCGCTGTCGCTCTACCTCACGGAGATCAACCGCTACTCGCTGCTGAAGGTCGAGGAGGAGCAGAAGCTGGCCCGCCGGTTCACGAAGGGCGACCTGCAGGCTGGCCACCGGCTGGTGACCGCGAACCTCCGCTTCGTGGTGAAGGTCGCTTACGAGTACCGCTCCTACGGCATCCGCATGTCCGACCTCATCCAGGAGGGGAACATCGGGCTGATGAAGGCGGTGCAGAAGTTCGACCCGGACAAGGGCATCCGCCTCATCTCCTACGCGGTCTGGTGGATCCGGGCGTACATCCAGAACTACATCCTGAAGTCCTGGTCGCTGGTGAAGCTGGGGACCACCCAGGCACAGCGGAAGCTCTTCTTCAGCCTGGCCCGGACCCGGCGCGAGCTGGAGAAGTACAACGCCGGGGACGGCGCGATTCCGGTGGAGGAGATTGCCCGGCGCCTGCGGGTGAAGCCCACCGAGGTTCGCGAGATGGAGCAGCGCATGGGCGGGCGCGATCTGTCGCTCGACGCCCCGATGGGCGAGGACGGCACCAGCACCCACGTGGACTTCGTGGCCTCCTCCGCCGCGGGTCAGGACGAGGAGGTGGCGGACAAGGAGCAGGCCGGGATGATCAACGCCCGGGTCCGCACCGCTCTCACCCGGCTCGACCCCCGGGAGCGCTTCATCATCGAGCAGCGGGTGATGAACGAGCGGCCGATGACGCTGAAGGAGCTGGGGGAGCACTTCGGCTTCAGCCGCGAGCGGGCCCGGCAGCTGGAGATCCGCGCCAAGGACAAGCTGAAGGGCGAGCTCGCCGCGCTCATGGCCGAGGTCGAGCCAGAGCTCGCCGCGTAGCCTCCGGGGTGCCACTTTCTCTTTCGGTCGCGGGCTCGGGGCGGTAGCGCCTCGGAGCCCGTTGTCTTTCCGCCACCCTCGGGTAGAACGGGCGTC
>DASROG010000557.1:0-2410 GCA_035646995.1 Myxococcaceae bacterium | reverse complement strand
CGCGCCGCGCCACGCCGCCCGTGTCGCGCCGGTGTGCGCTGGATTGGAAGCAGTCAGGCGATTGGCGTAAAACTCTCCGGGCTTTTCTAGGCACAGCCACCCCGGGAGGGGACGGATGGGACGCACCGCAACTGCGGTCGCACTGGCGCTCTCGTTGGGCCTCCTCGCCGCTGGTTGCAGCAAGGATCCGAGCACCCCTGAATACTGGGAGGCTCAGCTCGATGCCGCCCAGCGGCCGAGCGAGAAGGTGCGGGTGCTGGAGACGCTCCGCTCCAGCAAGCGCCTGGACAAGCGCTTCGCCCCGATGCTCAACGCCCGTCTCGCCTCGGAGAAGAGTCCCGAGACCCGCGCGGTCATCGCTCGCGCCCTCGGTGAGCTGAAGGACCCCTCGAGCGTCGACCCGCTCGCCGCTGCGCTCGACGTCAACACCGCGGACGGCGCGACCTCGCGAATGAACGCGGCCATCGCCCAGGCCCTGGGCGACATCAAGGACCCGCGGGGAGCCACCGCGCTCATCGCGCTGCTCCGCAGCCGGGACGACTACGTCCGGCAGGACGCCATCGCCGCGCTGGGAGAGCTTCATGCCCAGGCCGCGGTTCCCACGCTGGTGGAGCTGGCGCTCGACGACAAGAGCCCGCCGGCGGTGAACCGCCGGTCCATCGTCGCCCTGGGGGAGATCGGCGACCCGCGCGCCATCCCCGCCCTGCTGAAGGCGATGTTCAAGCAGCGGGGGAACACCGTCTTCGCTCAGGAGGCGAGCTACTCGCTCTTCCAGATCGGCAAGCCCGCCGCGGGGGCACTGACCGCGGTGCTGGAGGGGAAGGATCGTGAGCTCACCGCCTGGGCGCGCGCCAACGACGTGGTGGAGGCGGTGATGCTGGTGAGGGCCGCCGAGTCGCTGGGGGACTTCCGGTCGACCTCCGCCGAGCCCGCGCTGGTGAAGCAGCTCTCGTACAAGACCACGGCCCCGGAGCAGACGCTGTACGCCCGCATGGCCGCGGCGAGCACCCTGGGGAAGATGCGCTCCGCGGAGGGCCGCCGCGCGCTGGAGACGATGCTCGACGAGCCCGAGCCGCTGGCCCGCGCCGAGTACGCCCGGGCGCTGGTGCTCATCGGTGGTCGGGAGTCGATCCCTGCCCTGCAACGCTCGGCGTCGCACGGGCCGTGGGAGGCGCGGCAGTACGCCATCGGCGCCCTGGGGATGCTCGGGGACGAGCGGGACCAGCCCACGATGGATCGGATCGCCGCCGACGAGCCGAAGGCCACCGCAGCCGACTGCAAGAAGTACGGCTGCAACCTCCCGGTGGACGAGGTGGCCGCGAACCGGCTGAAGACGGTGAAGGTCTTCCAGGCCCCGCTGAAGGCCGCCGCGCAGTGCAAGGCGGCGCTGGACTGCTGGTCGAGCAAGCTCGGCGACGCCGAGGGTCCGGTGCGGCAGCGGGCGGCGCTCGAGCTGGGGCGGATGGGCAAGTCCGAGGCGGTGAAGCCGCTCAGCGAGCACCTGGCGGACAAGGAGCCCGAGACCCGCGCGGCGGTGCTCCAGGCGCTGATGTGGCTGGTGCAGGGGGATGCCGCCGCTGCCCGGCAGCTGGTCCCGATCCTCCCCAAGCTCGAGCAGCAGGTCTCGACCGACCGGGGCCGGCAGGACTACGCGGCCACCAGCGAGCAGCTCCGGCGCCTCATCACGGCGGTACGTCGCCGGGCCGAGCAAGCCTGACCGACGCATCCGCCGGACGCACCTCGGCGGGAAGCGCCAGCCGGCGGGTCCCCTGGAACGCGCTGGGGAGGATGCTGAAGGGGAGCACCTTGGCCAGCGCCGCCAGGAGGAGCAGCCCGCCCGGCGCGGCGAAGATCGCCAGCGCCGGGATGGTCTTGGCGAGGTCGATGAGCTCGAGCCGCATCCGCCGCCGCTCGTCCGGAGTCAGGGTCTGTCCGAGGGCCAGCTTGCCGAGGAAGACCGAGAGCTCCCCCATCATCCGGGCCTCGAGAAGCAGCGCCTTCACGTTCTCGTCGAGCGAGCGGAGCATGGCGCTCACCCACTCGTCGCCCAGGGACGCGGCGTTGTCGCTCACCGCGAAGACGTCCAGGACCGACCGGTTCTGGGCGTAGAACTCGGCCACCTCGCCCTCGATCTCCAGGAGGGCCTCGGGCGAGATGCGCAGCGCCCGCGCCAGCGCGCGGAGGAAGGCCAGCTCGCCCGGTGATCGCCGCCCTTCCACCAGCGAGGCGAGAAGCGTCTGCTGGAGGATGAACCGCCGCAAGGGAAGGCTCCGCACCGGGCGGACCAGGACGTCCAGATCGGGCTGCTCGCGGAAGACCTCCTTCACCCGTTCGCGGAGCAGGGGCCCGACCGGCTTGGGGAGAGCCAGCGAGTCCACCTGGCGGAGGATGGCCTTGCGGGCCGCGGGGG
>DASROG010000556.1:0-2669 GCA_035646995.1 Myxococcaceae bacterium | reverse complement strand
GGCTCAGCGCCCCTGGCTGCCAGACGCATGGTTGGGGTTCGAGGCGCTCGTCGGCCGCCGAGCGGCTCGATGCGCGCGCCGGCGGGCCGCTCACTTCGCCGCGATCTTCTCCACGAAGTGCTGCATGAAGCGGCGGTCCTGCTCCACCAGGGTGATGAACCGCACCCCGAACCCGGCGGGCTTGTGGGGGTCGCCCCCGGTGTTCTCGAGAATCACCCGTCCGCGCGACCGCACCTCGCGACGCTCCTCGTCGAAGCGGAAGATGACGTCCACCAGCGTGCCCAGCGGCAGCGACTTCGCGCAGGCGAGGAAGAAGCCGTCGGTCTTCAGATTCGCCAGCGGATGGTCGGTGAACATCCGGCTGTTCCGGGCGGTGACCTGGATGGTGACCTCCACCCGGTCCTCGCGTCGCTCGAAGCCCACGAACTCGTGCGGCTGGTAGCTGAAGGGCCCCTCGGGCGGCGGCGGGATCAGGGGCGACGGCCGGGGAAGCGGAGTCATGTTCCGCGGCACGACGGTGAGCGGGCGCGCGGTCTGCGGCGGCGGTGCGGGGATGGGAGTCAGCGGCTCGTCCTCACCCGGCGCGGGCGGAGGGACCGGGCGAACCACCGGCAACGGTGAGACCGGGACGCCCGCGGACAGCTCCTTCTCGATGTGCACCATCAGCCGGCTGAGGAACTGGAAGGCGTCGGCGTACGCCTTGCGGAGATCCGGATGGGCCTGGGCCCGAACCCGGTCCGGATAGAAGCGCTTCACCAGCTTGAAGAACGCGTTCCGGTACGCGTCCACCGAGGCGTTCCGGTCGAGGCGGAAGATCTCGTGCGGGGGGCGTCCCTGCATCGCCCGCAGCTGCTCGCGGACCCGCGCCGCCTCCTGACGCTCTGCCTGGAGGAGCGCGTCGGGCGACGGGGCGTTCACGAGGAGCGTCATCACCTCCGGGAACCCGACCGGCATGCCCCAGTTTCGGCCGTCCCGCGAGACGCGGGTGATCTCCGTGAGGCGCCCGGTGTTCACCAGGTCCTGCACCACATCGAGGCTCACGGGCCCGAGCACCCGTCCTTCCGCGTCTCCGATCCAGTACTCGGGCATGGCGAGAGGTCCGGCGGCGTGTCCTCAGGCGGCGAGCGCGCGCTCCACCGCGGAGGCGATCTCCATCGGATGGAACGGCTTGGTGATGTAACCGGAAGCGCCGGCGGCGAGAGCCTCGTCCACCAGCCGCTCGCTGTCCATGGAGCTGATGACCAGGACCGGCGTACCGGGCCAGCGGTTGCGGATGAGGGCCAGCGCCTCCATCCCGCTCATCTCCGGCATGAACAGATCCAGGAGCACGACCCTGGGAGGCGGACCCTGGAGATCCAGCGCCGCCTGACCGTTCTCGGCCTCCTGCAGCGGGTGCCCCTGGTCGGCGAGCATCTCGCGGAGCAAAGTCCGCACGAAGGCGTCATCGTCGACGATGAGGATGGGGCCGTCGGACATGGTACGACCACGGTGCCCGGCGCTCGCGTGAGACGTCAACCCCCTGTGGACCTACAGGGTCTCCCCCGATGCGGCAGGGGAGGCCACCGAGTCGGACGCCCTCACCGGATGGGGGTGAGGCTGGATTCCGAGCCGGCGCACCACCAGCTCGTGCAGGGCGTAAACCGCGGGCGTCAACCCGATGGCGACGAGCAGCTTGATGAGGTACTCGCCGACCGCCTTGCTCGTGACCCACCCCAGGGGCCGGGGCTGGGCGCTCCCCACCGCGGGGAACACGTACCAGAACAGGTAGTTGATGACGAAGGTGTCCACCACCTGACTGGCGATGGTGGAGCCGGTGGCCCGGAGCCAGAGATGCCTCGACTGGGTGAGCGCCTTCCAGAAGGCGAAGACGTGAATGTCGAGGAACTGGCCGCAGAGGTAGGCGATGATCGAGGCGACGAAGAGCTTCCCCCCGATGCCGAACACCTTGTTGAACTCGGCGTCGGTGTAATAGCTGTTCGGGTCCGCCGCGGGCAGCTGCGAGATGTTCAGCACGATGAAGGCGAACACCGCCATCCACATCCCGAGCAGGGTGAGAAACCGCGCCCCCTTCGTCCCGTAGAACTCGTTGACGATGTCGGTGAGGAGGAAGGTGATCGGGAAGGCGAAGAGGCCCACCGAGATGGGCTGCTGGTAGCGCAGACCGAAGAGGTGCACGTCCACGCCGAAGGCCTTGCCGCCCATCAGGTCGCCCAGGAGCAGGGCGGCGACGAAGACGCCACTCAGGTAGGTGTAGAGCTGCTGCTGGCGAGTCAGCACCATGCGTCCGTCGTTCCGGTTCTAGTCCCACCGCCGGTGCGACGCACGGATTCCGCTCCCGAGGCGCTCAGCGGTGAGCCTGGGCCCGCCGACGCCGTGCGTAGCGCTCGGTGACCCGCTCCACGTACTCCCGGGTCTCATCCGGCCACGCGCCTCCGCTGGCCACCACACCGGGCCCGGCATTGTACGCGGCGACCGCGAGGCGGACGGACCGGAACCGGCGGAGCTGCTCGGCCAAATAGCGGGCGCTCCCCTCCACCGCCTCCTCCGAGTCGAACGGATCGCCCACCCCGAGGAGCCGAGCGGTGGAAGGAACGAGCTGGCCCGGTCCCATCGCTCCCGCCCCGGAGATGCTGTGGGGCCGTCCTCCGCTCTCCACCTCCACCAGCGCG
>DASROG010000555.1:0-10053 GCA_035646995.1 Myxococcaceae bacterium | reverse complement strand
CACTTCTGGGATCTGCGCCTGGGGCTGGGGCTCCTGCGCGGAACACTGTTCCGTGCGCTGCTCGAGCGCGTCCTTCCGGTCTGCACCTTCGAGGAGAGCCCGGTGCCGCTGGCGCTCTCGGTGTGGGACGTCCTCGCGTGGAGGACGGTGGTGCTGGACAACGGCCCGCTGGCTCCGGCGATCCACGCCTCCTGCGCCCTGCCGGTGCTCTTCCATCCCGTGCACCATGCCGGACGGCTCTACGCCGACGGGGGCATCGCCGACCGGCCGGGGCTGGCCGGGGTGCGCAACGAAGAGCGGGTGCTCTACCACCACCTCACCGGCTGCTCGCCGTGGCGGCGACGGAAGAGCCCGGCCCTGCGGGTGCCGGAGCGGCGCGGGCTGGAAGCCATCGCCCTGTCCGGGCTTCCTCGCCTCGGCCCCTTCCGCCTCGCGCGCGGTCGAGAGGCGATGGAGCGGGCGGCGGACGGAGCACGCGAGGCCCTCGCGCGCCCGCTCCTCCGCGCCTGAAGCTACTGCGGTGGCGCCTTCCAGGCCTGCTCGACCTCGGGAGGCAGCGCGCGGAGGCGCTGGAGGAACCACACCACCGGCCAGATCTCCTCGTCCCGGAGGTTGACCTCCCACCCGCCCATGCCGGTGCCGCGGATCCCGTGCTTCACGGCGATGAACATCTCCGCCGGCGCGAGGGTGGACCCCTCCTCCGCGAACTGTGGCACGCGCGGGTAGAAGCTGGTCGCTCCCCACCTGCTCCTCGCGGCGAACTTGCCGTGGCAGCCGGCACAGTTCCGGCGGTAGGTCCGCAGCCCCTGGAGCAGCGTCGCGTCCTCCTGGGGCGCCGGCGGAACGATCACTCCGCGGGCCTCGCGGGCGAGCGAACGCCGCACGACGAGCCGGGCGAAGTCGGCCTCGATCCGTGAGGGCGGCTGCGTCGCGGCCACGGGGAAGAGGCCGGCGAGGCCCATCAGGAAGAAGGCGAGCGCGGGAAGGATCAGCCCGGCGAGAAAGGCGAGCCCCACGCGGATCAGCGGGCCTCGCCGGAACATCTCAGCCGCGCCTTCCCTGCAGCCGCGAGGCGAGCAGCCGGTGGAAGTGGTGGATGGCGATCTCGCGGCGAACGCTGAACCGCCCGGTCCGGTACGAGCGGCTGCCGAGCCCCTTCTGCACGTCCTCGCAGACGCCCAGGTCTTCGAGCTGGATCCGATGCCCGAGCTCCACGCTCTGCCGGGCGAGGTCCAGCGCTCGCTCGCCATCGAGGTCGGCGAAGTAGAAATCGATGAGCACCCGGCACCGGTCCGTGCCCAGCGGGAGCACCACGTTGGTGTCCATCACCCCGGCGTAGAGATTGATCATCACGTTCGGGAACGCCCAGGCGTAGCGGGCGCGGTCTCCCTTCCGGGTGGCCGCCGCGGCCGCGTCGTCGCCCGCGCGCAGCGGGCTCGACTGGAGGCTGGTCAGCTCGAAGCACTCGGTGCGGTACTCCGAATACTGCAGCACGCTCCCCAGCGCCGGGTGGACCGTGTTCACGTGGTACCCGCCGTCCAGGTAGTTGTCGACGAACACCTTCCAGTTGCAGGCCAGCGTGTACTCGCGCCGCTCGTGGAAACGCAGGTCCTCGAGCGCGCCCATCTCTGCCGGGAGCGGGGCGAGCCACTCCGCGAGTCGAGACGCCGTGTCCCCGAGGTGCACGAACACCAGCGGCCCCCAGCGGTCCACCTGCACCGGGACCAGCCCCTGCTCCTCCCGGCGAAAGTCCTCCACGCCCTCGAACTCCGGCAGACCCCGCAGCTGTCCCCGGAGGTCGTACGTCCAGCCGTGGTAGCGGCAGCGCAGGCGTCTCGCGTTCCCCTGCGGCTCGGTCATGACACAGGCGGCCCGGTGGCGGCAGACGTTGAAGAAGGCGCGGAGCTCGCCCGCGTCGTCCCGGAGGACGAGCAGTGGCTCGCCGGCGACCTCGGTGGTGACGAAGTCCCCCGGCCGCTCCAGCTGGTCGGCCCGGGCCGCGAGCTGCCAGGTCGCACCGAACACCCGCTCGCGCTCCAGCGCCGCGACGCGCGGGTCGAGGTACCAGGGAGAGGGAAGGGAGCGGGCGCGCTCCAGGGGCAGGCCGGGGTCGAACTCCGCCACGAGCTCGTCGAGGGAGGTATCCACGAGGAGCCCAGGCTACCCGGCCGTTTGCCTTTCCGGGGAGTCCATCCATGGCAGGATGCCCGTCCCGTGACCGCCGCCGGCCGAACGGCCCCGGACGACCAGGCCGCGCCGCCGCCGGCGCTCCTGCGCTCGCTGGGCGCCCTGGACGGGGCGCTGATCACCATCGGCGCATCGGTGGGGAGCGGGATCTTCCTCACCACCGGGGACATCGCCCGGCGCTGCCCGCAGCCCGCGCTCATCCTCGGCCTCTGGGCGGCGGGTGGACTGTTCGCGCTCGCCGGCGCGCTGGCCTATGCCGAGCTGGGCGCGATGTTCCCCCGCGCCGGAGGCCTGTACCACTTCCTCAAGGAAGCCTACGGACGGGTATGGGGCTTCCTCTTCGGATGGGCCTCCTTCCTGGTCATCATGACCGGGGGGATCTCCGCGATCGCCGTCGGCTTCGGGGAGTACCTCGGAGCGTTCGTCCCCTCGCTCGGGTCCGGGGTGGAGCTCTTCTCCGGTGCCGTCGCGGGCGTCCGGTGGAAAGTCACCGGTCCACAGCTCACCGGGGCGATCGCCGTCCTGGCCCTCACCGGGGTGAACTGGCTCGGGGTCCGCGAGGGAGCGCTGGTGCAGAACGTCGCCACGGTCCTGAAGTTCGGCGCGCTGCTGGTGCTGGTGGGCGTCGGGCTCGCGGCTCCGGCACCGGTGGTGCCTGCGTGGGGTGCGCCCGTTCCGCCGGGGAGCATCGCCGCCGCGCTGGGACTGGGGTTGGTCGCGGTGCTCTGGACCTACGACGGGTGGTACGTGCTCACCTTCTCCGGGGGGGAGATGCGGAGGCCGGAGCGCAACCTGCCCCGCGGACTGGTCCTCGGCGTGACGGCCGTGGCGGCGCTCTACCTGGCGATCAACTGGGTCTACCTCCGGTCGCTCGATCTCGAGACGCTCGCCGGAACGTCCCGGGTGGGGGAGGCCGCCGCCGCCGCCCTTCTCGGGCCCGGCGCGGCGCGGGCGGTCACCCTCATTATCCTGCTCTCGATGTTCGGCTGCCTCGCGGCCAACATCCTCTGCTGCGCCCGCATCTACCTCCCGATGGCCGAGGACGGGCTCTTCTTCCGGGCGATCGCCCGCATCCACCCGCGCCACCGCACGCCGTCCAACAGCCTGCTCGCCCAGGGCGCGCTGGCGGCGGCGATCGCGCTGTCCGGCACCTACGCCGAGCTCTACACCACCGTCATCTTCGCCCAGGTGCTCTTCCACGCCGCGACCGCGGCAGCGGTCTTCGTGCTCCGGTGGAGACGTCCGCACGCAGAGAGGCCGTTCCGGGCCTGGGGGCACCCCTGGACCACCGGCGCGTTCGTGGCTGCGTGCCTCGTGGTGGCCTCGGTCACGCTGGTGCAGGCGCCGGTCCGCTCCGTCCTCGGCCTGGGGCTCATCGCCGCCGGACTGCCCGCCTATGCCTGGTGGTCCCGGACGCGATGACCGGTGTTTCCGGAGGAGCTGCGGCGAACTGTATCCCTCGCCAGCCGTCGGGCTGTATTGTCACTTAGCCAATCGACGAAGTAGATCCCCGAATCCATGGTCCCGGACGCGCGCCCCAGAATCGCCGCCACCGAGCAGCTCATCCGCCCCCACGTCCGGCGTACGCCGGTGGTCGAGGTCTCCGGCCCGGAGCTCGGGCTCGATGGCGGCTCCGCCATCCTCAAGCTCGAGCTCCTCCAGCACG
Organism: Myxococcaceae bacterium; assembly: GCA_035646995.1. GTDB lineage: Bacteria > Myxococcota > Myxococcia > Myxococcales > Myxococcaceae > RPRB01. Next base: position 6,200 of record DASROG010000555.1, on the reverse strand, counting down.
CCGGAGCCTTCAAGACCCGGGGAGCCTTCTCGAACCTCCTCCAGCGTCCGGTGCCTCCGGCGGGCGTCGTCGCCGCCTCGGGCGGGAACCACGGAGTAGCGGTGGCCTACGCCGCGGGCCAGCTCGGGATCCGGGCGAAGATCTTCATCCCCCGCGTCTGCTCGCCGGCGAAGATCGAGCGCATCCGCGGTTACGGGGCGGACCTGGTCGTGGGCGGGGAGTCGTATGCCGACGCGCTCGCTGCGAGCGAGGAGTGGACCCGGAAGAGCGAGGCGATGCCCATCCACGCCTTCGACCAGGAGGAGACCATCCTCGGCCAGGGCACGCTGGGTCTCGAGCTGGAGGCGCAGGCGCCCCAGCTGGAGACCGTCCTGGTGGCGGTCGGCGGCGGCGGTCTCCTCTCTGGCGTCGCCAGCTGGTACGGCAGGAGGGTGCGGCTGGTTGCCGTGGAGCCCGAGGGAGCGCCTACCCTGCGCTGCGCGCTAGAGGCCGGGTGCCCGGTGGATGCGCCGGTGGGGAGCATCGCCGTGGACAGCCTCGCCCCCCGCCGGATCGGAGAGCGCAACTTCCCCATCCTGCGGGACACGGTGGCCGAGGTGGTGCTGGTCACCGACGAGGAGATCCGCGCCGGGCAACGCCGGCTCTGGGACCTGCTCCGGGTGGTGGCCGAGCCCGGTGGGGCGGCGGCGTTCGCCGCGCTCCTCGCGGGCAAGGTACGGACCCGGCCTGGCGAGCGGGTGGGAGTCGTTCTCAGCGGTGGAAACACCACGGCCGTCGACTTCGGCCGGTGACGAAGGGAGAGCTGGAGATGCGAGAGGCAATCGAGGAGCAGCGGCCGTCCGGACTTCCGCTCTCGGCCGGGGTGCGGGGACCGGGCGTCCTCTACCTGAGCGGGCAGGTGGCGCTGGACCCCGCCACCGGGCGGTTCGTGCCCGGCGACGTGGCCGCGCAGACCGAGCGGACCCTGGAGAACATTCGTGCGCTGCTCGAGTCGGTGGGGAGGACGATGGACGACGTGCTCCGCGTTGGCGTCTTCCTCACCAGCATGGAGTCCTTCGCGGGGATGAACGCGGTCTACGCGAGGTACTTCCGTGCGCCGTTTCCTGCTCGCACGACCGTCGCGGTCAAGGAGCTGCCGCTGGGCGCGGCCGTGGAGATCGAGATGACGGTCCTGGACGAGCGTTGAGGCGGGCAGGCACGAGATCCGACGGCGCTCCGGCCGAGCCTGCCGCCGAGCTGCTCGACGCGCTCCGGGCGCTGGACAACGGGCGGCGGCTGCAGATCCTTCGGTGGCTCAAGGATCCCACTCGCCACTTCCGGGCGCAGGTGGACGGAGATCTCGAGGAGGACGGAGTCTGCGGCTTGCTCATCGCCGAGAAGCTGGGGGTGAGCCAGCCCACGGTGAGCGAGCACATGCGGCTCCTCGTGCGGGCGGGGCTGGTCCGGGCCCGACGCATCAAGCGGTGGACCTTCTACCGCCGCGACGACGACCGGCTGGCCGAGGTTCTCCGCACCTTGCGGGCGCTCTGATGCCATCGAGCGGCGCCGCCGGCCGGTCGTCGTGCCTCGCGGCGCGGGCTCATCCGCCGACCCAAGGGCGCAAGCACGCGCAACCGCTCGCCTTCTCCCGCGGGTACGGAACGATGTCCGGATGGGACAGTGCCGGGCGTCTGATGCAGCACCATGAGACACCACAGTGCGGTCCTCGCGCAGGATCGCGAGCGGATGCCGAGCAGTGACCAGAGACCCACGACGACGCCCGGGGGCGGGACCTCGAGCCGCCTCGCCCGCACGGTGCTCGATCTCTCGGCGGGCACCCTGACCGCGTCGGTGAAGGTGGTCTGCCCGCCCGAGCGGCTGTACCGGATGCTGGTCACCGCGGAGACGGAGCGCTGGTGGGGCTCGCCCGAGACCTACGCGATGCGGGACTGGAACGCCGAGCTCCGGCCCGGCGGGAGCTGGCGGGTCGTGGTCTGCTTCGTGGACGGCCGGCAGCTCCCCGCCTCGGGGAGATTCGTGGAGTTCGATCCCCCGGAGAAGATCGTCCTGACTCGCCGGTACGAGTTCGAGCATCCGACGCTCGGCCGGCGGGAGACGCGGGTCAGCTACCTCCTCCAGCCGCGGGAAGGCGGTACGCGCCTCACGGTGTTTCACGAGGGCTTTTGCGGTCTGGAGGAGGCGGCGGCCGAGCACGCCGCCGGCTGGGAGCGCGTCCTGGGGTGGCTCGAGCCGTACGCCCGGGCGATGAACGAGGAGCAAAGGAGATGGCAATGAGCGAGTTTCTCTACCTGTACCGGCTGCCGGCGGATTCGCCGAACATGCCCTCGGCGAAGAACATGCAGGAGCGACTGCAGAAGTGGACTGCGTGGTTCAAGGATCTGGAGACCCGGGGATATCTCAAGGTGCTCGGGCATCCGCTGGAGACCGACGGAGCGGTGGTCACCGAGGGTGGCCGCACCGTTCACGACGGTCCCTATGCCGAGTCGAAGGACATCGTGCTCGGCTACAGCGTCGTGCAGGCGAAGGACCTGGCCGAGGCACGCACCATCGCCGGCGGCTGTCCCGTCCTGGGCTACGGGGGGATGGTCGAGGTCCGGCCCATCCGCCAGATGTGACCGCCTCGCTCCCCGACGAGCACTTCTTCCGGCGCGAGTCCGGCCGGCTCGTGTCCACGCTGACCCGGATGCTGGGCGTGCACCATCTCGCCCTGGCCGAGGACGCGGTGCAGGAGACCCTCGCCGCGGCGGTGCAGGTGTGGGCCTTCCGCGGCGTGCCGGAGAATCCCTCGGCGTGGCTGACGACCGCGGCCCGCAACCGCGCGGTGAGCCTCCTCCGCCGCGAGCGCACCGCGCGGAGGTTCGCTCCGGAGATCGGGCGGCTGGCGGACGCGGAGGGCACCGCCGGCGCGGACTCGGCGGTCGCGCACCTGCCGCCCGCGCTCAGGGACGACGAGCTGCGGATGATGTTCTCCTGCTGCCATCCGGGCATTCCCGCGGACGCCCAGGTGGCGCTGGTCCTGTCGCTGCTGTCGGGCTTCTCGGCGCACGAGGTGTCGGAGGCCTTCCTCGTCTCGCGCGCGGCGATGGAGAAGCGGCTCTCGCGAGCGAAGAAGGTGCTCTCCGGGACGCGGGGGCTCTTCGAGCTCGGGGCCCGGGACTTCGAGACCCGCCTCACCGCCGTGCTCCGGGCGCTGTATCTCCTCTTCAACGAGGGCTACCACGGCGCCTGTCCGGACGGGGCCGTGCGGATGGATCTCTGCCGCGAGGCGATGAGGCTGGTGGCCCTCCTCGTCGCGCACCCCCCGGCGGCCACCCCGGCGACGCACGCGCTGGCCGCGCTCATGGCGCTCGACGCGGCCCGCCTGCCCGCGCGGGTGAACGAGGCGGGCGATCTGACCGAGCTGGCACGACAGGACCGGAGCCGCTGGGATGCGGGGCTCATCGCCCGGGGGCTCGAGCTGCTGGAGGCGTCGGCGCGCGGGGAGGTCGTCTCCGAGTACCACCTCGAGGCGGCCATCGCCGCAACGCACGCCCTGGCCCCCAGCGCCGAGAAGACTCCCTGGGGGGAGATCGTCGAGCTGTACGACGCGCTCCTGCGTCTTCGCCCGTCCCCGGTGGTGGCGCTGAACCGGGCAGTGGCGGTGGCCGAGCAGCTGGGCCCGGAGCGGGGCCTGGAGGCGCTCCGGTCGATTCCCGGCGCAGAGCGGCTGGCGGCGTATCCGTTCTACCCGGCGGCGCTGGGAGAGCTGGAGCTCCGGTGCGGACGCGCCTCCGACGCGCGACGGCACTTCCGCGCCGCCCACCGGCTGGCGCGAAACCCGGCCGAGCGCACGTTCCTCACCCGGCGGATCGCGGAGTGCGAGCGGCAGAGCTCCACTGGCCCGAGCGTCGAGGACGTCAGGCCGCCTTCTCCTTCGACGCCCTCGCGGCGGCGGACCCGCTGAGCCTCCGCGCCCGGGGGACTCGGGGAGAGGCGCGAAACCGAGGTGCTCGCCCCGTCGGCGTCCGGCGGAATCGGGCCCTGCATCGCGCTCGCGTGCCTCACGGCCGGCGCGGTGCTCTCGTGCGCCGACCGCACGGAGCGTGCTACACCGCCCCGCGCCGATGGCCGCCGCCGTCCACGACGCCGCCGCCGAGCGGGAGAAGAACCTGGTCGCCCTCAGCTCGGTGGGCGCGGCGGTGGTCCTGACCACCATGAAGGTGGTGGTCGGCCTGGCCACCGGCTCCATCGGCATCCTCTCCGAGGCGGCGCACTCGGGGATCGATCTGCTCGCCGCGCTGATGACCTTCTGGGCGGTGCGCGCCTCCTGCAAGCCGCCGGACAGCGATCATCTCTACGGCCACGGGAAGATCGAGAACTTCTCGGCCCTCTTCGAGACCGGGCTCCTCCTGGCGACCTGCGTGTGGATCGCCTACGAGGCCGGCAAGCGGCTGGTCTTCGGCGGCGGCCACGTCGAGGTCACGGTGTGGTCGTTCCTGGTGATGAGCATCTCCATCGGGATCGACCTCTCGCGCTCGCGGGCGCTGGCCGCAGTCGCCCGCCGCCACCGGAGCCAGGCCCTGGAAGCGGATGCGCTCCACTTCTCCACCGACGTCTGGTCCTCCGCGGTGGTGCTCCTGGGCCTCGCCGGGGTGTGGTTCTCGCACCGGACCGGGTTTGCCTGGCTCGCCCGGGCGGACGCGATCGCCGCGCTGGGCGTGGCCTGCATCGCTGCGCTGGTGAGCGTCCGCCTCGGCCGGAAGGCGGTCGACGACCTGCTCGACGCGGCGCCCACCGGATTGCTGGAGGCGATCGCCCGAGCCGCCGCCGGGGTGGAGGAGGTGGTCGGCGTCTCGCAGGTGCGGGTCCGGCGCTCCGGCCCGAAGACCTTCGCCGACGTCATCCTCCAGGTCGCCCGAGGGCTCTCCGTCGAGCGTGCGCACGAGATCGCCCACGCCGCCGAGGACGCCATCCGCGGTGCGGTGCTCGACGTGGACGTGATCGTCCACACCGAGCCGGCGGACGCGGACCAGGTGCCGTCACCACCGGTGAGTGAAGCGCCGGTGCGCGTCTGATGCCCCTGCTGCTCAGGTGCTCGGGGCGAGCACCGAGCTGAGGCTCAGGTCCAGCTTCGGGCCCAGCTGCCCCAGGAGGCTGTCCAGCTCGGCGGCGGGCAGGGCGAGCGTCCTCTCCAGCTGCGCGCGCGTGCGCTCGAGAAGCGTCTCCCGCGCCTTGGCCATCCGGCGGCTGATGGTCGACTTGTTCACCTGGTACGTCGCGGCGATCTGGTTGAGGCTCAGGCCTTCGAGAAAGTGCATCCGGAGGACGTTGCGCTCGCCGGCCTCCAGCGAGCCGAACGCCTCCCGGAGCGCGCGCCCGAACTCGCTGGCGTACCTGCCCCGGAGCAGCTCGAGGGTGCGATCGACGGTGGGCGCGGCCGGCTCCCAGAATGAGGCGTCGGGAAGTGGCTCGGGGCCGCGCCGCGCGTCCCGCCGCGCGTTCAGCGCGAGGCGGAGCGCACCGGCGCGGAGCCAGTTCTCCAGCGAGCCGCGCCCGGCGTAATCGAGGATGCGGGGGGACCGTCCGTCCTCCGGCACCAGGACCCGGGTGCGCAGACGCTGGAGGATCTCGTCCACGAACGAGGGCGTACCGTCCACGCTCCGAACCGCCCCCGCCACCGAGGAGAGGAGGGTTCCGAACGCGCGGAGCGCGCAGGTGTCCCCCTCGGCGCAGGCGAAGGCGAGGTAGAGATCCGACAGATGGAGCTGATCGATCGCCGCCCCGACGTCGCTGGCCCTGGCGAGCTGCGCGGCCCAGTGCGTCATGAACCGTGGGTGTTCCACGGAGACGTCGGGCCAGCAGGCCTCGGCATCCGCAAGCTGCTCGGCCAGCCGGGTCTCCAGCTCGGCACGGTTCGAGCTGCGGCGGGCAGCCGGGAGGGCATCCCAGAACACATCGGCGTGGGGGAAGGCGGTCAAGGCGAGGACGCCCCTGGGGCGGCGCGAAGGTACCAACCGGAGCGCCGGGTCAGCCACCCGAGCCAGGCCAGCGCCGCCAGGGAAGTAACGAGGAGCCCCCAGCGAAGCCACGCGGATGCGAGCCCCCCGATCTCACCCGCGGTGAGCATCCGGACCACGTAGGCCTCCCCGTCCGGGGTGCGGGAGCCCTGCTCTCCGAGGCGGATCCCGAGGACGCGAATCGTGGTTCCACCAATCTGCAGC
>DASROG010000554.1:0-7725 GCA_035646995.1 Myxococcaceae bacterium | reverse complement strand
GCTCGCCACGCTTCCGATCCACTACTGGGCCCCGGACCAGAAACCCCTGGAGCGATTCCGCCGAGCAATCGGGGAGCGGCTTTCCGCCGATCGGCTGACGAGCTTGCGTCAGGAAGGTGGGAGGCTCAGCCTCGAGGAGGCGATCCTCGGGGTCCTCGCCTTCCATCCTCGATCTCCTGAGGGTGCGCACTGACGGAGCTCAGGCCTGTCCGGCGGCCGGGCGGACGCCCTTGATCAGCAGCCAGAAGCCGAGCGGGATCTCGAAGAGGGCCATCGGCAGCCAGAGAAGCTGAACGGCTGCCCCGTCGAGGACGTCGACGAGCCGCAGCGGCAGGCCCACGACGAGAAGGACGGAGGCGACGACGCCGAGCCAGGCGAGCCCGATCGGGATCATCCCGCCACGCAGGAGGAGCCAGGAGAACACGGTGCTTCCGAACGCGAAAAGGGTGGCGATGAGAGTCACGGTCCAGCCCTGAACCTGGAACAGAAGCCCGGCGATGGCCGAGGTCGTTGCAGCCGGAGCCGAGGCTCCGTCGGTGCCGAGCCAGAGGAGCGCCAGGGCCGGGAGCGGAGTGATCGCGGCGAGGACTCCCTCGCCGAGGCGGAAGGCGAGCCCGAGCACTGCCAGCTCCCGATCCGCGTCACGGGTGAGGGCGTAGAGGGCGGTCGCCAGGACGACGGCAGTGGCGCAGATGACCAGCGACAGGACGATGTTGACCCGCACCCGGCCCGCGTGCTGGGCGATGAGCGCGAGCCGCTCGGCGGTCCCCTCTGCCCGGGTGGGGCCGGACAGCACCATCTGGGTGATGCCGACGACGATGTAGAAGAGGAATGCGAAACCGGCGATCCTGGCATTGGTCCGCTGCGTCATGGCGCACACCCCGCGTTGCCCAGCGCTTCCCTTTACGATCTGACGGTCGGACGATTGTGGGTCGTCCATTGCCGTCGTAAGAGTCCTGTCCGATGCGCCAGCTGAAGACCCTGAAGCGCCTGTACGACGAGGAACGGCACGTCGTCATCACCGAGAAGGGAAGCCCGCCCCGGGTGCTCTTCTTCGGCGAGGACTTTCTGCTCGAGGACCTGCCGCTGGACACGCGGGTGATCTTCCCCCGTCCACCGCTGCAGGGCGTGCCGAACGTGAAGGCGGCGATCCGCTGGGCGATCAACCACCCCGAGGGCATGGAGCCGCTGCACGCGCTGCTGCGGCCGGGGATGACGGTTACGATCGCCATCGACGACATCTCGCTGCCGCTGCCGCCGATGGCGCTGCCGGACGTGCGGCAGACGATTCTGGAGATCGTGCTCGAGCTGCTGGCGGACTCGGGCGTGGACGACGTGCACCTCATCATCGCCAACGCGCTCCACCGGCGGATGACCGAGGCGGAGATGAAGCGGATGGTAGGCTCGAAGATCTTCGACGCCTACTACCCCGAGCGCTACTACAACCACGACGCCGAGGACCCGGACGGGATGGTGGAGCTGGAGCGCACCAGCCTCGGCGAGGTGGTGGCAATCAACCGCCGGGCCGCGGAGAGCGACCTCCTCATCTACGTGAACATCAACCTCGTGCCGATGGACGGCGGGCACAAGTCGGTGGGCACGGGCCTGGCGAACTACGAGTCGCTCCGGGCGCACCACAACCCGAAGACCATCCGCGACTCCGAGAGCTACATGGAGCCCTCGCGGAGCGCGCTGCACAGGAGCACCGAGCGCATCGGCCGGGTGATCGACAAGGCGCTGAAGGTCTTCCACATCGAGACCGCGCTGAACAACCGGATGTTCGACGGTCCGACGGGGTTCCTGGGCAAGCGGGAGGAGGACTACACCGAGTTCGACCGGCTCAAGTTCCAGGGCCTGAAGTACACGCTCTCCAAGCTGCCCCGCGCGGCGAAGCGAAAGCTGTTCATGCAGATCCCCGCGCCCTACCAGGTGACCGGGGTGAACGCGGGGGCGACCGAGCCCTGCCACGAGAAGACGCTGGAGCTGTGCTGGAAGCAGTACTCGGTGCCGGTGGAGGGGCAGAGCGACATCGTCATCCTTCCGGTGCCGTACATCTCCCCGTACAACGTGAACTCGATCCTGAACCCGCTCCTGGTTCAGGTGATGGGGCTCGGGTACCTGTACAACCTGAACCGGGGCGTGCCGCTGGTGAAGAGGGGCGGGGTGATCATCCTCTGCCACCCGGCATACGACGAGTTCGATCCGGAGCACCACCCGAGCTACATCGAGTTCTTCAACCGTCTGCTGCCCGAGACGCGGGACGCGATGAAGCTCGAGCACATGTACGAGCGGGAGTTCGCGGAGAACCCCTCGTACGTGCACCTGTACCGGAAGGGGCACGCGTACCACGGCGCCCACCCGTTCTACATGTGGTACTGGGGCGAGAACGGCCGCCAGCACGTGGGGAAGGTCATCTGCGCCGGCGCGGAGAACAACCACGTGCCCGAGCTGCTCGGCTGGGAGCGCGCCGACACCCTGGGCGAGGCGATCGACCTGGCCCGCGGCTTCATGGGCGGCCGGAGTGCGAGCATCACCTGCGTGAAGACCGCGCCGATCGTGCAGTGCGACGTGCGGATCTAGTGCTCCGTACACTGCGCGGCGATCGACCCCCGCGCGCCGCCCAGGGCCCACCGACAGGCACTAGCCGGTGGAGGCGCGGCTGCGCAGCCACCCGTCCACCGAGAAGCGGTCCTCCTCTCCGGGCATCACCAGCAGGAACAGGAGCAGCGCCGTCCGGGGAATGACGTGCGTGTGGAACGCGTAAAGCGGCTCGGTGACCAGATGGCCGAAGGTCACCAGCACCAGGACCGCACCGAGCGACAGGAGAGCCTCCCGCGTCCTCAGACCGAGCAGAAGAAGGCCGCCTGCGATCAGCTCGATGATCGGCACCACCGTCCCCGTCGCCCAGAGCGCCCACGTGGGAAGAAACGTCTGGGCGTAGGGCACGACGAACAGCCGCCGGGCGTGCTCCACCGGCCCCAGGCTGAACACCTTCCAGACCCCGGCCATGAAGAAGATGAAGCCGAGGATCAGGCGCGCGAAGAGCAGGGCCCAGGCGCGATTGGAGGAGCGATTGCGCGGCATGCTCCGCATTGAAGCCGGAAGCGCCGACATCGGTTCTCGCCCGGGGAGCCCGAGCGCAGCAACAGTGTCACGCGTGCCGACGAATGAAGGCTCCGGCGCCGGTGAGCGCTTCACGGCCGGCCTGCAGCCGTGCATTCCACACTGGCCACGCGTGGATCATCTGTGGCCAGACCTCCAGGGTCACGGGCACATCGGCGGCACCGGCCGCTTCCGCGAAGCGGGTGGCGTCGGCGAGCAACGTCTCGGCCGAGCCAACCTGGATCAACGTCGGCGGCAGCCCCGAGAGATTGGCGTGGAGAGGTGAGACCCGCGGATCTCTCGGGTCCATCCCTTTCGGGAGATACGCGGAGGCGAGCTCCCGAAGGTAGTCCTCGTGGACGAGTGGGTCGATCGCAGCCTTGGTCGCCAGCGTCGATCCCGAAAGCGTCAGGTCGGTCCACGGCGACACCAACCAGGCGCAGCCGGGAAGCTCCATCCCGGCGTCGCGGAGGTGGGTGATCAGCGCGACCGTCAGGCCACCGCCGGCACTGTCTCCACCGACCGTCATGTCCCGGGCCGCGATGCCCTGCTCCCGGAGGAAGCGCCACGCCTTCAAGGCGTCCTCGAGCGCCGCAGGGAACGGATGCTCCGGCGCCAGCCGGTACCCGACTGCCAGCGTCCGGCGTCCTGCCCTCCTCCCCGCCTCCGTCACCAGACGGCGATGGCTGAGGATGGATCCGGAGCAGTAGCCGCCGCCGTGGAAGAACAGGAGAACCCGGGAGGGATCGCTCCCCGGAACGGCGGACCACTCGCCGGGGACCCCGCCGAGATCCACCGCCTGGACGGTCACGTCGTCCGCGATCGGCCAGATCGATCCGACCTCGTCGAGCCGCTGTCGTCGCGCCGCCCAGCCCACGGGGCGCGGCTTGGAACCGAGGAGCTCCCTGATGGCGTCGATCTCGGTCTGAACCATTGGCCCGGCGACTACGCCCGCGGTGCCTCAGTCCTGGTCGTCCCACCCGAAGACGTAGTCCCCGTCCGAGGTGTAGACGACGAGCTCGGCGAGGGTGTGTTCGGACGAGACCTCGCCCGCGAAGATGCCCCCGGCTTCCCACGGGTTCCGCGGCAGCGAGTGCTCCTCGAGAAATTCTCTCGCCCGGTCCTCGACCCAGCGCCGGGCCGTGAGGAGCGCTGCCTCGGCGTCTGAGCCGGCGGAGAACGTCTCCACCCGCGGAGGGGCGGTCCGGACCTGAGCGCTGTACGACTGGATGGCAGGGGTGCTCATCGAAGGCCTCCTTCCCGTGGAAGGGCTACCACGACGCGGAAGCTCGATCACCGGTGCCGAGGTCGCCTTCCGCACGCTGGACACTCCGCCCATCGCGTGAAGCTGTGCTCATTCCTCGCGGCGCCCCGAGCAGGCCACATACAGTGCGCCGCCATGCGGCTCTCCGCTCCCCTGAGGCTCGCCCTCACCCTCCTTCCAATCTCCTCCCTCGCGGCCCCGGCCACCCCGCAGGACGTCGCGACGCTCTTCACGCAGTGGCGGGAGTTCCAGCGTCCGCCGCGCGCCGCCGGCGTCCCGGACTACTCGGCCAAGGCCATGGCGGCGCAGGCCAGGGCGGTCCCCGGCTGGCTCAAGCGCGTGGACGCGCTGGACGTCGCCGGTGCCCCCGTCCCGCTCCGCAACGACGTCCGGCTCATCCGCGCCGAGATGAACGGACTCGACTTCAACCACCGCGTCCTCAGTCCATGGACCCGTGACCCGGCGTTCTACGTCACCATCTTCGACGAGCAATCGGACCAGCCGGCGCGGGAGGCCGAGTACGCCGACGCCGCCGTGGAGCTCTGGGCGCTCAAGTTCCCCCTCTCGGCCGACGCCGAGCGCGAGCTGCTCGACGGCCTCCGTGTCGTTCCACCGCTCCTCGCACAGGCGAGAAGGAACCTCACCGGCAACGGAAAGGACCTGTGGCGGATGGCCGGGGGACCCATCCAGCAGCAGTCCGCGGCGCTCACCGCGCTCGCACCCAGGGTGGCCTCGAACCCCGCGCTCTCCGCAGCGGTGAAGTCGGCGCTGGCCGCGACCGAGGACTACCACCGCTGGGTCGAGCAGCGGGCCACCACGAAGACCGGACCCTCCGGCGTGGGCGTCGCCAACTACGACTGGTACCTGGCGAACGTCGCGCTCATCCCCTACACCCACGCCCAGCTCGTCACGCTCATGGAGCGCGAGCTGGGGCGCGCGCGCGGCACGCTTGCCGCCGAGGAGCTCAGGAACCGCGCCCTTCCGCCGCAGCTGCCCGCGACCACCGTCCAGGAGCACCAGGGCCGCTTCGACGACGCCCTGAAGAACTGGATCCGCTTCCTCCGGGAGAACGACTTCATCACCTGGGAGGACTGGATGGAGCCGGCGCTCGCCGTGCTCCCCGGAGGCTTCGACCCCAGGCCGCCGCTCGAGTTCTTCTCCGAGGTGGAGGCGCGCGATCCGCTCCCCCTCCGGCTCCACATGTGGCACTTCATGGACCTGGCCGTGCTCGCCCGCCGACCACCGGCCGACCCTGTCCGCCAGCGCCCGGCCCTCTACAACATCTTCGCCACGCGCACCGAGGGGTTCACCACCGCGCTCGAGGAGCTGATGATGCACGCCGGCCTCTTCGAGGGCCGCCCCCGCTCGCGCGAGCTCGTCTACGTGATGCTCGGGCAGCGGGCGGCGCGCGCCCTCGGCGACCTACACATGCACGACAACACGTGGACGCTCGAGCAGGCCAGCGAGTTCACCTCACGGGCGACGCCGCGCGGCTGGCTCCGCCTCGACGGACGCACCGTCCGCGGAGAGCAGCACCTGTGGCTGCGCCGGCCGAGCTACGGGACGACCTACATCGTCGGCAAGCAGATGACCGACGAGCTCATCACCGCGATGTCCCGCAACGGCCCGCTCCCGATGAAGGCGCTCCTCGACGGAATCAATCGCACCGGACTCCTGCCCATGCTTCTGGTCGTCCAGGAGCTTTCCGCGGGACCCTGAAGCCATGGATGCAGACGTCCAGCACGGAGCCGTGAGGGTTCCCGCGCAACCGCTCGACGCGGCGATCGCGTTTCTCGAACGCTTCGGGTTTCGCCTCGAGGAGATCGCTCCCGCCGATGACCCGTCCCGGGCCCTGATGACCGGTCACGGCCTGCGCCTGGAGCTGGACCGCGCCCATCGGGGAACCATCGAGCTCGTCGTCCCCGCCAGCGGTGCGCTCGCGCCAGGCCGGCACGTCGGGCCCGGCGGACTCGTGGTCGAGGTGGCCTCGCCGAGGCGGCTGGACGTCCCACCCCCCTTCCCCGGCCTTCGTCCACACCCGCTTCGCCGAGACTCCGTTCCACGAGGGCCGCGCGGGGCTGCTCTACCGGGATCTGCTGCCCTCGCGGCTCGGGGGCCGATGGGTGGCCAGCCACATCCGCGCCGCCAGGGGAGGCCCGGTCGAGGATCGGGTGCACCACCACCGGGTCAGGCTCCAGCTGATCTACTGCCTCGCGGGTGAGGCAGAGCTGGTCTACGAGGACCAGGGACCGGCCGTCACCTTCCGCGCCGGGGATCTGGTGCTCCAGCCGCCGGGACTCCGGCATCGGGTGCTCTCCGCGAGCGAGGGATTCGAGGTCGTGGAGATCGCCTCACCGGCCTGGCACCCGACCTCGATCGACCACGAGATGATCCTGCCGTCGGCGGATCGATCACCGGACCGCCTCCGCTCCGGACAGCGGTTTCTCCATGGCGTCGCCGACGGCGGAACGGCCGAGCTGCTCGCTCCGGGCGTGGAGGCCCTCGACCTCGGCCTTCGAGCCGCGAGCGGCGGCCTCGCCAGCGCCCGGGTGCTGCGATTCCAGGACGCCGGAGCCACGGAGCTTAGCGAAGCGGATGACCTGCGCTTCCTGTTCGTGATCGAGGGCTCGGGCTCGATCCACGGCGCCGAGCGGACCGCGCTCGCGACCCACGACGCCCTGGCGCTTCCCCCGGGCCCGTTCCTGTTGACCGGCTCACCTGGCCTCCGGGCTCTCGAGGTCACCTGCACGGCCGGGGGCCCTTGACCCTTGGCGGACTGGTAGCGTCCGCCCCGGAGGCCTCACCGTGAGCGACCGCAAGGCGGAGGGCATCGAGGCGACGAACCAGGCGTTCCGCCGCTACGACCAGGTCGAGAAGCGGCAGGAGTACCACCTGGCCGAGGCGCACCACGTCGAGGCGTTCGACGAGGAAACCCGCATCCCGACCTGCGATCTCGCGCGCTTCCTCCAGGGCGACGAGCGCGACCGGCAGTCCTTCGCCGAAGAGCTGGGCGACGCCCTGCGCCGGCTCGGCTTCGCCATCCTGGAGGGCCACGGCGTCGACACGAATCTCTACGACGACGCCGACGAGCGAATTCTCGAGCTGTTCACCGAGGTCCCGCTCGAAGCGAAGATGCGCCACCGCGCACACCGCTTCGGCTCGGTCAACCAGGGCTACTTCCCGATCAAGGAGACGAGCGACATCCACCCCGACCTCGTGGAGGGCTGGGTCTTCTGCCGGCGGGCGTTCGACCTCGACGGCGACCCCGCGTTCCGCGCCGGGGACTTCTGGCCGGGAGCGACGTGGGAGCCGGTCTTCCGGCGCCTCGTCCGCGCGCACGAGGCGCTGATGCTTCCCGT
>DASROG010000553.1:0-12130 GCA_035646995.1 Myxococcaceae bacterium | reverse complement strand
GCGCTGCTCGAGCGGGCGGCGGATGCTGCGGGGAGGCTCGCTGCGGCGGAGCGGGCGCGCAAGGAGATCGAGGCCCGGGCTCTGGCCGAGCGCGAGGAGCTGGTGGCGAAGCAACGGGCGGAGCTGGAGCGGCGGGACGCGGCGAAGGCGCAGGAGGTGGCCCGGCTGCAGCACTCAGTGCAGGAGCGGGCGCGGGCGCTGAAGGTGGCCGAGCTCGAGCTGGCCCGCCTCAAGGCGCGGGCGTCTCCGGCCCTTTCGAGCCCTTCTGGGGCGAACGTGGTGGTCCAGCGCCCTGCCCCGGTGGCTGCGCCTCCCAAGCCAGCTCCGCCTAACGACGGCGACGAGGCGTGGCAGAAGCTGGTCGACGAGCTCGACAAGCCCTGACCGAGCCGACCGACGTCCGACCGACGTCTCAGAGAACTCGACTCGCGACCGACGCGTCACCGATCCCTGCCCGGAACTGGCACGGATCTTTCGCGACCGGGCGAGCGGACCCCCTCCGGCGAAGGTTGGTTTTCTCCGGCGACGTCTCCGGCGACGTCTCAGAGAACTCGTTCTTGGGAAGGCGCGTCCCGGCCGCCGTCCGCCCTGGACGAACTTCTCCGGTGGGGTTCGACTGACGAGTTCTCTGAGACGTCGGCTAAAAGAACCGGCGCGCCCCGAGCACCCCGTGTCAGGGGCACCCCGGAGGTCACCAGCGGCCCCCTCGGGAATCGACCCGCGGCAGGGCTCCGCCGTTGACCGGACGGCGTTACAGCCCGGCCCGCGCCTCCCGGAGCACATCCCGGAAGCTCAGGCCCGACACCGCCTGCCACACGCCGCTCGGCTCGCCGGGAGAGGAAGGCGCCTGCCGGATCCGGGACTTCGCCCGGGCAAAGGCGCGCACGAGCACCCAGCCGACCAGGAAGAGGAGCCCACCAGGGAGTAGCAGCGCCACCAGTCCCAGCCCCGTCTTCATCCCGCGCGACCTCACGCTCGCACCTCTCAGAGCCCCCGGCCTGGGCCATTTCCCGCCCGTCTTTGCACGCGCCGGACCAGCGCTCGTGCCCGGCTGCCGCACCTCTGATATCCACGAGATGCGCATCGGCGTTGCGGCCGGCAAGAAACAGGGACGGCAACTCACCGTGGAAAATTCGGTCACACCTTCGCCCTCCTCTTCAGGGGTGCCGCGAGGGTTCACTTCCGTGACAGACGCCCAGAATCGCCTCGAGGTGACGGGGTATCTGGCGTCGACCGAGATCGCGACCGCGGCCTTCCTGGCTGATCGCCTCCAGAAGCCGGTGCTGGTCGAAGGTCCGGCAGGTGTCGGAAAGACGGAGTTCGGCCGCGCGATGGCCCAGGCCCTCGGAAGGCCCCTGTTCCGGCTCCAGTGCTACGAGGGGCTCGACGAGGCGAAGGCGCTGTACGAGTGGGAGTACGCCAAGCAGCTGCTGTACACGCAGATCCTGAAAGACAAGCTCGGGGAGTCGCTCGCCGGGGCGGCCACGCTGAGCGAAGCGGCGGACCGCATCGCCGCGTCGGACGCGGTGTTCTTTTCCGAGCGGTTCCTGCTGCCGCGGCCCGTGCTCCGCGCCCTGCTCTCGCCGCAGCCCGCGCTCCTGCTCGTCGACGAGGTGGACAAGGCCGACCCGGAGTTCGAGGCCTTCCTCCTGGAGGTGCTCGCGGACTCCGCAGTGACCATTCCCGAGCTGGGGACGCTCCAGGCGAAGTTTCCCCCGAGGGCCGTTCTCACCTCCAACGCCGCCCGGGAGCTTTCGGACGCTCTGAAGCGTCGGTGTCTCCACCTGCACATCGACTTCCCGGACCGCGAGCGGGAGCTGCGCATCGTCCGCGCCCGGGCACCTGAGGTACCGGGGGCGCTCGCCGCGCAGGTGGTCTCGGCGGTGGAGCGCATCCGCCGCGTGGAGCTGAAGAAGCCACCCTCCATCAGCGAGACCCTGGACTGGGCCCGGAGCCTGGTGCTGCTCAACGCCGAGACCCTCTCGCCCGAGCTGGTCGCCGCGACGCTGAACGTGCTCCTCAAGCACGCGTCCGACGTGGAGAAGGTGCGGACCCAGCTGGGGCAGATCGCCACCCCGTGACCACCGTGGGGCCGGGCACTCTCGGGCTGCCCGAGCGCACCGGGCGGGAGCTCGAGGCGCTCGCTTCCCGGCTCGGCGACCGGCGGGGGGCGGCGCTGGTGGAGGCGATCCGGCGCACCACAGAGGTCGACTCCGTCACCCGGGGGCTCCTCCGGATCCAGGAGGCGGTGCTCGGAGCACCGGGCGCCGAGGCCCTGGCGACCCGGCTGGTCCTGGCCAGCGAGTCGATGCAGCGGCTGCTCCAGCGCCGCCCGGGGCTCCTCCGCTGGGTGCACCGAAGCGCCACCACCTCGGCTCAGCTCGATCCCGTGGCGCTGGCTGACGGGCTGGCTGCGCTGCTCCGTCGCGGCAACGGCGAGGACATCGAGGATCTTCTCCGGCGGCTGCGACGCTTCAAGGCGCGACAGGCGCTGCGGCTCGCGGCGCGCGACGTGTGGTTCGGCGTGTCGATGGAGACGCTGGGCCGCGAGCAGACGGCGCTGGCCGAGGCGCTGCTCCGGGACGCACTGCCCGCGCTGGAGGCTCCGCTACGCCGGCGGTACGGCGCCCCGGTCCCCGAGGGTTTCGTGGTGCTCGGGCTGGGCAAGCTCGGAGGCGAGGACCTCAACTGGAGCTCGGACATCGACCTGGTGCTGGTCCACCGGGGAGACGGAATGACCGAGGGAGGCACCGGAGGATCGGTGCCTACCGTCACCTATTACACCCGGCTCGCAGAGGCCCTGGCCCGGAGCATGTCCACCGTCACCGAGGACGGATTCTGCTTCCGGGTGGACCTGGACCTGCGGCCGCAGGGGCGCGCGGGGGCGGCGGTGAGCTCGCTGCCGTCGATGCTCCAGTACTACGAGCAACAGGGCCGCACCTGGGAGCGCGCGGCGTGGATCAAGGCCCGCCCGGTGGCTGGCGACGGCGCCCTGGGACAGGAGCTGCTCGAGGGGCTCGGCCCCTTCGTCTGGCGCAGGACGCTCGACCTGGCGGCGGTGGAGGCGCTACGCGACCTCAAGATGCAGATCGATCTCCGGAGCACCGCCCGCGAGAGCGACGTGAAGCTGGGTCCCGGCGGGATCCGCGAGGTGGAGTTCGTCGCCGCGGCCTTGCAGCTGCTGCATGGCGGGCGGAATCCGGCGCTCCGGGTCCGCTCAACCCAGCGCGCGCTGCGCCGGCTCGTCGAGGCGGGACTCCTGAGTCAGGCGGATGCCGACCGGCTGCTCGAGGCCTACGCCTTCCTCCGGAGAGTGGAGAACCGGCTGCAGATGGTGGACGACCGGCAGACCCAGGTGGTGCCTCCGCCCGGGCCGGAACGGGACCGGCTGGCGCACTCGCTCGGCTTCGCCGACGCCGGCGGGTTCGAGGCGGAACTCCACCGGCACCGGACCTACGTCGCGCAGGCCTTCCACGTCCTGCTCGGACAGGAAGCGCGCGGCGAGCTGCCGCAGGAGCCGGACCTGGTCGTGGCGCTCGACGACGACCTGGACGACGGCGCCCGCGCCGAGGCGCTGGCCCGGCGCGGCTTTGACGACCCCGCCGCGGGGCTGGCGTCGCTACAGCGGCTCCGGCGGGTGCTGGGAGCGGCGCGGCTCGAGGAGGGCCCCGGACCATCGGCGATCGCGCTCCATCTGCTGCAGGGGGCGGCGCGCAGCCCGGATCCGGACCAGGCGCTCTTCTACCTCGCGGACTTCGCCTCGGCCCTGTCCGTCCCCGCGGGCTATCTCCGACTTCTCGAGTCGCGACCGGCGGTGGCGCGGCGGCTGCTCGACCTCTTCGGGCAGAGCTCCTACCTGAGCACGGAGCTGGTCCGGACCCCCGAGCTGCTCGACCAGCTCGTGTCCTGGGATGCGGAGGCCCTGCACAAGTCGCCGGAGCGCATCCGCTCCGAGCTCGACGGGCGGGCGGCTCGGGCCACCGAGGACCCGGAGCAGCTGCTGGGCGCGCTCCGCCGGTTCAAGAACGAGGAGGTGTTCCGGGTGGGCCTCGGGGACATCGCCGGAGATCTCGAGGTCCCGGAGGTCGCGCTGCAGCTCACCGCGCTCGCGGACGGCCTGCTCGATCAGGCGATGCTCCTCGCCGCCGAGCATGCCCGCGCACGCTGGGGAGTCCCCCGGATGCGGGACGGGCGGCGGGCACCGCTGGCGGTCCTGGGGATGGGCAAGCTCGGTGGCCGCGAGCTGGGGTACCACTCGGACCTGGATCTGCTCTTCGTCTATGGCTCGAGCGCCGACGAGGAGACCACCGGGGGCACGGCCGGGCGCATCGGCCACCACGAGTACTTCGCCAGGATGGTGCAGCGGCTGCTCTCGCTCCTGACCCTGCAGTTCCGCGAGGGCCGCCTGTACCAGGTGGACACCCGGCTGCGGCCCTCGGGGAACCAGGGACCGCTGGTGGTGAGCGAGGAGGCCCTTCTCGAGCACCACACGCGCCGGGCGCAGCTCTGGGAGCGCCAGGCACTGGTGAAGGCCCGGGCGGTGGCCGGCGACGTGGCCTACGGCGAGCGGCTGCTCGGCACCGCGCTGGCTCCGCTCGTCTGGGAGCGACCTCTCCCGGAGGGAGCAGCCGAGGAGATCCACCGGCTCCGGATGCGAATGGAGCGAGAGGTGGCGGCCGAGTCCGTGGACCAGCTCAATCCCAAGACCGGCCAGGGCGGCCTGGTCGACGTGGAATTCGCCACCCAGTATCTCCAGCTGGTGCACGGCGGGGCCCTCCCCGCGGTCCGGCAGCCCGGGACCCTGGACGCGCTCGCTGCCCTCGCCGCGCGCGGGAAGCTGCGCCGCGAGGACGCTGGCGAGCTGCGCGAGGGCTACCTCTTCCTCCGCCGGGTCGAGAACCGTCAGCGCCTGGTGCATGGGCGCGCGCTGCAGCACCTGCCCACCCGCGGGCGACCGCTGCTGCTGCTCGCACGACGGCTCGGGTACGGGGGGCCGGACGCCGGCAGTGCGTTCTTGTCGGAATACCGCGCGGTCGCGGCCACAGTGCGAGCGGCCTACGTCCGTGTCCTCGAGCAGTGAGCGTGGTAGGAAGGACGTCCCGGTGGCCCCCACGGAGCCCGTCCACGTGCTGGTGGTCGACGACGACCGCAACGTCCAGCGCATGCTGGCGGACGCGCTCACCAGGGCAGGGTTCCTGGTGACGGTGGAGCGAGACGGCGAGGCGGCGCTGGCAGCCTTCGATCGCCAGCCGTTCGACGTGGTGCTCCTGGACGTGCTGCTCCCCGCGCTGAACGGCTACGAGGTCGCCCGCCGGATCAAGAGCACACCTCGTGGGGAGCGAACCCCGGTGCTCATGCTGTCCGGCATCTACAAGACCAAGATGCACCAGGCGCAAGCGGTGGAGCGCCATGGCGCCGCAGCGTTCGTCGAGAAGCCGTTCAAGCTGAACCAGCTGTTCGGAAAGCTCGAGGGACTCCTGGGCGACCGGTTCCCGAAACCACCGCCCCCGCCCCCATCCAACGGTTCGCCCGAGCCGGCCTCGGAGCCGCTGGCCGATCCGCGGGCGCGGGCGGAGGCGTCGCTGGTCGAGTTCACCGCCGCGGAGTCGACCGTCACCGAGCCGGCCGACGAGGCCCAGAGCAGCACTGCGCCGGTCAGCGCGCCGGCTGTCGACCGCGGAACCTTCGCCAGCCGGGCGTTCCCCGAGCTGCTGGCCGACCTCCACCGGCGCCGGGCCACGGGGGGGCTCCTGCTCCGGCGGGACAAGGTGAAGAAGATCGTCTTCTTCCGGGGCGGCGCTCCCGAGAGCGTGAAGAGCAACCGTCTGTCGGAGTGCCTCGGGCGGGTGATGGTCCGCGAGCGGATGATCTCGGAGGCGGACTGCGAGGAGTCCCTGAAGCGGATGAAGACCTCGGGGCGCCAGCAGGGCACGGTGCTGATCGAGATGGGCTGCATCAGCCCGCACAACCTCCGCTACGCCCTGGAGCTGCAGCTGCGGCTGAAGCTGCTCGAGGTGTTCGGCTGGACCAAGGGCGAGTTCCAGTTCAACCCCCGCGCACAGCCGCCGGCCGAGACGGTGCGACTGCAGATGTCCACGGCGGCCATCGCCCACGAGGGCATCAAGCGGAGCTACGACACCGCTCGCATCCAGCGGGCGCTGGGGGAGATCGCCGGAAAGTACGTGCATCCGGCCGAGGATCCGCTGTTCGCGGCGCAGGACATGTCGCTCGGTGAGGAGGAGGCGGGGCTCCTGGCGCTGATGGACGGTAGCCGGACCGTGCGTGAGCTCCGGCGGCGAGGGCCGCTGTCCCCGCTGGACACGGACCGTTTCCTTTACGCCCTGCTCTGCTCGCAGATGGTTGAGCTCCGGAGCGAGCGTCGGACCGGACCGCCGCCGGCACCTCCTCCCCAGGCGGCGGTGGGCCCGGCGCCGGGGGACCAGCCCTGGGACGACGACGAGGAGGTCCTCGAGCTGGAGGACGAGGTGCCGGGTGGCGACGACGAGGGCCATCTGCGCGAGCGCCTCCTGGGCGCGCTCGCGGCCATGCGCCGGATGGACTACTTCGAGCTCCTGGGGCTGCGTCAGGATGCTCCGCCCGACGCGGTACGGTCGGCCGCGGTGGAGCTCCTTCGCGAGTATCGGGTCGACGACCCGGCCAGCTCGGCCGAGGTGGAGACGGTGGTCCACCAGATCGCCGAGCTGGTCGGCAAGGCGCATGACACCCTGGTCGACCCGTCCTCCCGAGCCCGGTACCAGACCGAGCTCGGGGCCGGCGGAGTGAAGCACGAGGTGGGCGAGGCGGTTGGCCGGATGCTGGAGGCCGAGAGCGCGTTCCGCCGGGGCGAGCAGCTCCTGGCTGCGGGGGATGCCCCCGGGGCGCACACGGCGTTCGCCGAGGCCGTGCGGCTGCAGCCCGAGGAAGGCGAGTTCCTGGCGCTCCTGGGCTGGACGACCCACGCCCGCGCTCCGACGGACCTCGCCGCAGGTCGAGAGGCGCTCACGCTCCTCGCCGAGGCGGTGGAGCGGAGCCCCACCCTGGACCGGGCCCATCTCTACAAGGGCCATGTGCACAAGGCGCTGGGTCAGACCGGCGAAGCGCAGGGCGAGTACGAGAAGGCGGTGGAGTGCAACCCGGGCTGCACCGAGGCGCTGCGGGAGCTGAGCATCCTCACCTGGGCGGCGCGACTGGCACAGTCCAGGCCGTCCTGAAGCCTTTGACTGCGGGGGGCGCGGCGTGCGGAGGTTGGGCCCCGACATGAGCTCGACCTCCAACGCGATCCTCACCGCAGACAGCATCTGGCTCGACGGGAAGATCATCCCCTGGGCGCAGGGGCAGGTGCCGATCATGACCCACGCCCTGCACTACGGGCTGGGAGTGTTCGAGGGCCTCCGGGCCTACCGCACGCATGACGGCCGGCTGGCGGTGTTCCGGCTGCGCGAGCACATGAAGCGCTTCGCCGACTCCTGCCACATCATCCAGCTGCAGCTGCCTTACAGCGAGGATCAGCTCTGCGAGGCGTGCCTGGAGGTGCTCCGGACGCAGCGGCAGCGCTTCTCCAACGGGGCGTACCTGCGGCCGATCGCCTTCATGGGTGACGGGGCGATGGGGCTCGGGGCCGTGAACCCCACCCGCGTCGCGATCACCGCCTGGGACTGGGGCGCGTACCTGGGTGACAAGGGGATGCGGGAGGGCATCCGGGCGAAGGTTTCGAGCTTCACCCGCATGCACGTGAACGTGAACATGGTCCGGGGGAAGATCACCGGACAGTACGTGAACAGCATCCTCGCGAAGCGCGAGGTGGTCCAGGCGGGCTACGACGAGGCCATCCTTCTCGACATCGCAGGCTTCGTGGCCGAGGCGTCGGGAGAGAACGTGTTCATGGTCAACAAGAAGGGCATCGTGCGGACGCCGCCCCTGTCCTCACCGATCCTCGCGGGCATCACGCGGCGCTCGGTGCTTCGCATGCTGAAGGACATCGGGCACCCGGTGGAGGAGGTCACCTTCACCCGCGATGCGCTCTACATCTCCAACGAGGTCTTCTTCACCGGGACCGCGGCGGAGATCACTCCGGTCCGCGAAGTGGACAACCGGCGGATCGGCCCCGGGACGCTGGGGCCGGTGGTGAAGAAGGTCCAGGACATGTACTTCCGGGTCGTCCGGGGCCAGGAGCCTCGCTACTCGGAATGGCTCACCTACGTCTGATCGGGTGGGCTCGGGCCGGCGGGCACAGACCATCGCGGAGGCGTGGCGACCGGTGACCCTCAGCGTCGGGGCGCGGCTACCCGGACGAGTTCCGGACGAGTTCTCTGAGACGTCGCTCGGCTCGGCTGGCAGACGCCCATCCCGAGGAGTTTCGACGGGTTCTCTCCGGACGCGGCCTCCGGACACACGTGGCCGGGGTGGACGAGCTGGACGAGTTCCCTGGACGAGTTCTCTCAGATGTTGCCGGGGGGCTCGACGAGTTCTCTGAGACGTGGGCGGGGACGCTGACGGTGGCTGACGGCAGACCCTTCCGGTCCGGGCGATGGTGCTGGACGAGTTCTCTGAGACCTCGTGCGGAACGTCGGGCATCACCCGCCAGGCGTCCTCTCCAGACCCCGGGCGGGCACTGTTCCGCGAGCGGCTGAACGGCCGGCCGACTCTTGCGCAGTGCGTCCGAGGCGATTACGCTCCCGCGCCCTCGCTGCGCCCCCCACCCCCCTTGAAGGAACGTTACCAGGACATCGACGACAAGAACGACGCGCTGCGGGAGCTTCTCGGCGAGCATCCCAAGGCGCCGCAGTTCATGTCTCGCTTCGAGCGAGCTTGGGTCTACCACGACAACGCGCTCGAGGGCGTGGTCTACAACGAGCAGGAGCTGGCCGCGGGGCTCGATCCCAGCGGCGCTCCGCCCGAGGCTTCGCTGCTACCCGCGGTGCTCGACATCCGCAATCACAAGGCGGCCATCGACTACATTCGCGAGGAGGCGCGCACGTCCGGGCGCAAGGCCTCGGCCGTTCCGATGGCCACGGTCAAGCGCATCCACGACCTCCTGCTCGGGAACACCCCCGAGGCACAGGCGATTCGGGCGCAGCTCGAGCGTCGAGAGCGGACGGAGAAGGAGCTGGCGAAGGAGAGGGAGCGCGCGGGGCTGCGGAAGGACATGCCGCTGCACCGCACCTACTTCCACGACATCGCTCAGCCGGCGAAGATCCAGGGGCTGCTGGACAAGCTGATCGAGTTCACCGGCACGACCGAGTTTCGCGAGTACCACCCCATCAAGCAGGCCGCGACGTTCCAGTTTCAGTTCCTGCAGGTGTTCCCGTTCAGCGAGCACTCGGGGAAGGTGGCGCGGATGACGTCGAACCTCATCCTCGCCCGCCACGGGTACCTCCCGTGCATCATCCACTCCATCGACCGGCAGCGGTACTACGAGTCATTCCGCGGCACCCCTGCCTCCTTCCGCGTGCTGATGATGGACGCGATGGAGAACTCCCTGGACAACGGGCTGAAGTACTTCCGCGATCAGGCGCGGCGGTACCGGGCGATCAACTGACCCGGGCGGCGTGAGGCTCGGAGCGCACGAGTCGGTCGCGGGCGGCGTGTCGCTCGCCTTTCAGCGCGCCGCAGAGCACGGAGCACGGTCGGTCCAGATTTTCACCCGCTCGGCGCGCGGCTGGTCCTCACCCCCGCTCGCGACCGACGAGCGCCGGGCCTTCCGCCGGGCGGCACGAGCAGCGGGCGTGCCTGCGATTGCCCACGGGAGCTACCTCGTCAACCTCGCATCGGAAGATCCGGTCGTGCGCGGGCGCAGCCTCGAGGCGGTCCGCGACGAGCTGCTGCGCTGCGAGGCGCTCGGCATTCCGGCGCTGGTGTTCCATCCAGGCTCGCACCCTTCACTGCGGCGCGGACTCAGGCTGGTCGCGCGGGCGCTGGACGAGATCCACCGGGAGCTGCCGGAGGTCGCCGTGCGGGTGTGTCTCGAGGTGACTGCCGGGCAGGGGAACTGTCTCGGCCACCGGCTGGAGCACCTGGAGGAGATTCTGGTACGGGTGAACGCGCCCAGGCGGGTCGGCGTCTGCCTAGACACCTGCCACCTCTTCAGCGCCGGGTATGACCTCTCCAGCGAAGCCGGAACCGAGGCGGTGATGAGCGAGGCGGTGCGGCGCTTCGGCCGGCAGCGCATCCGCTGCTTTCATCTGAACGACAGTCTCCGTCCGCGCGGCGCGAGGGTGGACCGGCACGCGGAGATCGGGCGCGGAGCTATGGGCCTGTCAGCATTCAGGTTCCTGGTGAACGACCCACGTTTTACTGAGACGCCCGCCGTCCTGGAAACCCCGAATTCAAGCCGTTATGGAAGGGGGCTCCGGCTTCTCCATTCTCTGATCCGGAAGTAAAAGGCCGACCATGCCGTCCGCTTCATCCTCCTCGAGCCGTTCGAAGGCCGAGGACTCTCCCAGTCCGGAACGCGCGCTCGCCGAGCTGCCGGTCCGGAGCAAGCTCGACGAGCTCCTGAAGCTCGCGCGGGGACGACGGCGAGTGCTGGTCCTGACCCACGACAATCCGGACCCGGACAGCATCGCGTCGGCGGTGGCCCTGGCGTTCCTCCTGGAGAAGCGGGCCGGCGTCGAAGCGCGGGTGGTGTATGGCGGCATCATCGGGCGCGCGGAGAACCTGGCGCTGGTGAAGGTGCTGCGGCTGCCCATCAGCCCCGTGAGCCAGGTCGTGTTCGACGAGCACGACCTCTTGGCGCTGGTCGATACACAGCCGCCGGTGGGGAACCACTCGGTGCCTGCGCAGTACCCGGTGGAGGTGGTGCTGGACCACCACCCGTTGCGCGACGAGAGCCTCGGTGCGCCGTTCGCCGACGTCGGCGGAGAGTACGGGGCCACCTCGACGATGCTGGTGGAGTACCTGCGCGCCGCGAAGCTCGAGCCGTCGATCGAGGTGGCGACCGCGCTGTTCTACGGCATCAAGACGGATAGCCGGGACCTGGGACGGCAGACGACGCCGGCGGACGTCGAGGCGTATCTCTGGCTGTTCCCGCGGGTGGACAAGCATCTGCTCGGTCGAGTCGAGCACCCTGACCTCCCGGAGGAGTACTTCCGGCTGTACCACTCGGCGATAGGTCGGGCCCGGCTGTACGGGCAAACGGTGGTGACGGTGGACCTGGGCGAGGTGTACTCGCCGGACATGGTCGCCGAGGTGGCAGAGCGGCTGAGCTTCCTCGAGGGAATGAAGTGGTCGCTGGCGCTCGGCACCTTTCGCGGCCAGCTCTACGCGTCGCTCAGGGTGCGCGACCGGCGAATGAACGCGGGCCGGCTCATCCGGGACATCTGCGAGAACCGCGGCGGGTCCGCCGGTGGCCATGGGAGCATGGCGGGCGCGCGGCTTCCGTTGCCGGCCGGGCGCGCGGGGGCGGCCCTCCGGCGTGAGCTGACGCAGGCCTTCCTCGAGGCGTTCGGGGCGAAGGGTGAGCGGCCTCGGTCGCTCCTGCTGGCCGGGAAGAGCGCCGCCCTCGAGCGGTGATCTACCTCGACCACAACGCCGGAACGCCGCTCCACCCCCAGGTGGCAGAGTTCCTCGCCGCTGCGTACCGGCGTGAGCCGGCGGGCAATCCGAGCAGCGTGCACGGCGCCGGGCGAGCGGCGCGGGCGCGGCTCGACGCGGCACGGGCGCGGGTGGCGCGTGTCCTGGGCCGAGCTCCGCGCGAGATCCTCTTCACCGCGTCGGGGTCCGAAGCGTGTGCCATGGCGGTCCTTGGACTTGGCCGAGGGGCGACCCTGGTGACCAGCGCCATCGAGCACCCCTGTGTGTTACTCGCGGCCGAGCAACGCGGATCACCAGTGGTGCAGGTGCGCCCCGCGGCCGATGGGCGAGTGGACCCGTCGGCGATGGATGCAGCGCTGTCCGGCGGCGCGGGCCTGTGTGTTCTGCAGGCGGCGAACAACGAGACCGGGGTCATCCAGCCCTCGGACGAAGTGGCGCGGGGGGCTCGCAAGCGGGGCGTCACGAGCCTCGTGGACGCAGTGCAGGCGCCGGGTCGCCTTCCACCGGAGTCGGAGGCCGACGTAGCCGCGTACTCCGGGCACAAGTTTGGCGGGCCGGCGGGGGTGGGCATCCTCGCAGTCCGCCGGCCCGCCAAACT
>DASROG010000552.1:0-11017 GCA_035646995.1 Myxococcaceae bacterium | reverse complement strand
CCGTGGCGCTGGTGGGCCTCATGACCGGGGTGACCCTGGGCATCGGCGCGGCGATCCAGTCGCTCGGAAGACGGCTCGAGGCGGGACGACCGGGACGCGCCGCGGTGGCCGGGCTCTCGGTCGCCACTCTCGGCTGGGCGGTGGCCGCGTGGACCGCGCGCGACCCGACGGTGCCGGGGGTCCTCGTCTCCATGGGGCTTCTCGGAAGCGCGTACGGCCTGTGTCTGGTGGGCGGGCTCGCGGCGGCGGGGAGGCTCGCCGACAGCGGAACGCGCGGCACGCTGGTGGGCTGGTTCTACGCCTGGGCGTATCTGGGCTTTGCCGCTCCGTTCCTGGTGGCCTGGCTCACCCGGTTCGTCCCCATGCCGGGAGTGCTGCTCGGCGGGAGCGCCGTGGCCGCGCTGTCGGCGGTGGGCGTCGCGCGGGAGCTCGCCCGCTGGAACACGCCCTCGACGGACCGCGCTCCGGCGTCCCCGGCCGCCGTGCGTCCATCCTGAGTCGAGGGACGCCCCGGCAAGGGAGCAACCGGGCCGCTCCGCGCCAGCCCGAGCTGGGCTAGCCTTGCCGCGATGGAGGGGAGAGGGGCATGAGCGGGAAGCCGGGCGAGGCGGACGCTCCGGCGGAGCCGCCCCTGGACGAGCCCGGCGCCACCTTCGTCCGGCCCCAGACCGAGGAGCGAACGCAGGATCTGCTGCGCTCGCCGTCGCTGGAGACCTCCGGCGCCGGCGATCCCGATCTCCCGCGGCTCCGGCCCGAGGAGCTGCTCGCCGGCCGGTTCTCCATCGTCCGGTTCATCGCGCGCGGTGGAATGGGCGCGGTGTACGAGGCCGAGGACCTGAGTCTCCGGACGCGGGTCGCCCTCAAGATCATCCGCAGCGCGCTGCTCGCCGACACCTCGGCCCTGGAGCGCTTCCGGCGGGAGGTCCTCCTCGCGCGCCGGGTGGGGCACCCCAACGTCTGCCACGTCTACGAGTTCTACGACGCCCCCACCACGGAGGGGGTCGCGGTCCACTTCCTCACCATGGAGCTCCTGGAAGGCGACACCCTCGCTCACCGGCTCCGCGAGCGCGGCCGGATGAGCACCGCGGAGGCGCTGCCGCTCGTGCTCCAGATGTGCGACGGGCTCGCCGCCGCTCACGCCGAGGGCGTCGTCCACCGCGACTTCAAGAGCAGCAACGTCCTGCTGGTCCAGCGGCGCGGGCCCACCGGGGACTCGGGGTCGACCCGCGCGGTCATCACCGACTTCGGCATCGCCCGGCCGCTGGAGACCAACGCCGAAACCGGTCTGACCGGCGGCGCGGGGATGATCGGCACCCCGGAGTACATGGCGCCCGAGCAGGTGACCGGCGGAGCCGTCACCCCGAGCACCGACCTCTTCGCGCTCGGGGTGGTGATGTACGAGATGGTGACCGGGGAGCTGCCCTTCACCGGAGAGACGCCGCTCGCCACCGCCGCGAAGCGCATCCAGGAGGCGCCACGCTCCCCGGAGACGGTGAGGCCCGGGCTGGACCCACGCTGGAACGGGATCATCCTCCGCTGCCTCGCTCGCGACCCGGAGCGCCGGTTCCGCACCGCCGAGGAGGTCCGGGCGGCGCTGCTCGCCCCGCCGCGACATCCGGTACGCCGCGCCGGCCTGATCGCCGCCGGGGTGCTCGCGATCGCCGCGCTCACCGTCGCCGTTTCCTCGTACGTGCGACGGGAAGCACGGGTCCGCTGGGCCCGCGACGTGGCGTTCCCGAAGGTGGTGGAGCTGGTGGAGCTGAACAAGTACCCGGAGGCGATGGGCCTGGCCGAGCAGGTGCAGGCCATCCTTCCGGACGACCCGAGGCTCCGGAAGCTCCTCCCCGAGATGTCCCGGCTGTTCACGGTCGAGACCACCCCGCCAGGCGCGACGGTGGAGCTGAAGCCGTACGGAGCACCGGAGACTGCATGGAGACGGCTGGGGCCGACCCCGATCCGCGCCCTCCGCCTCCCCATCGGGCTGCACCTCTGGCGCCTCACCCGGGAAGGGTACGATCCGGTGATCCGCGCCTTCCCCTCGCAGTCCGCCGGCTCGCAGGTCACGCTCGAGGTGAGCCTCGACCGCGTGGGCACCATCCCGCCGGAGATGGTCCACGTGCCCGGCGGGAGCGTGGGCCTCGGCATTCCCGGGCTCGATCATCTCAAGGAGGTCGTGCTCGGGGACTTCCTCATCGATCGCACCGAGGTGACCAACCGGCAGTTCAAGCGGTTCGTGGACGAGGGGGGCTACCGGCGCCGCGAGCTCTGGAAGGAGCCGTTCGTCCGGGGCAGGAAGCCGCTCGGCTGGAACGAGGCCATGGCGCTGCTCCACGACCGGACGGGCCGGCCCGGCCCGGCGACGTGGGAGCTCGGGGACTACCCCGAGGGGCAAGGCGATCACCCGGTCACCGGGGTGAGCTGGTACGAGGCCGCGGCCTACGCCGCGTTCGTGGGGAAGGACCTCCCCAACGCCTACCAGTGGAGCCGGGCGGCGGGGACGTACCTGACCCACAACATCGTCCCGGCGAGCAACTTCCGGAATGCGGGCACCGTCGCCGTCGCGACGCTCGCGGCCATCGGGCCTTACGGGACCCACGACATGGCGGGCAACGCCAAGGAGTGGTGCCTGAATTCGGTGAAGGACGGGCGGCGGTTCGTGCTGGGCGGAGGCTGGAACGAGGCCTCGTACATGTTCAACGACGCCGACGCGCAGGACCCGTTCAGCCGCGGGCCCTCGTTCGGCTTCCGGCTGGCGAGGTCGCTCGATGCTCGGACGGCCCCGGAGGCGTCGGCGAGCATCCCCCTCACCCAGCGCGACTACGGGAAGGAGAAGTCGGTGCGCCCGGAGATCGCCCGGGCGTACCTCCGGCTCTACGCGTACGACCGGATTCCGCTCGACGCTCGCAGCGAGGAGACGGACGACACCGCGGATCGGTGGCGCAAGGAGAAGGTGAGCTTCACCGCAGCCTACGGCGGCGAGCGCGTCACCGCGTACCTCCTGACCCCACGGACCGGACGTCCGCCGTACCAGGTGGTGGTGCTCTTCCCGGGCTCCAACGCGATCCACGAGCGCTCGAGCAAGACCCTGCCCGGCATGCGGCTGATGGCACCGATCCTCCGGAGCGGACGAGCGGTGCTTTACCCGATCTACAAGTCCACCTTCGAGCGCGGCGACGGGCTCGACTCCGACTACCAGGCCCCCACCACCTTTTACCGGGACCACGTCATCATGTGGGCGAAGGACCTGGGACGCAGCCTCGACTGGATCGAGAGCCGGAAGGACCTCGACCCGAGCCGAATCGCTTACTACGGCGCCAGCTGGGGAGCGTTCCTCGCTCCGGTGATGATGGCGGTCGAGAGCCGGATCAAGGTCGGCCTGCTGGTCGGTGGGGGGCTCGAGGCCCAGGACGTGCTCCCCGAGGTGGACCCGTTCAACTTCCTCGGACTGGTCCACCAGCCGGTCCTGATGGTGAATGGTCGGTACGACTTCTTCTTCCCGACCGAGGAGACGCAGACTCCGATGTTCAAGGGGCTCGGCACGCCGGGGAAGGACAAGCGGCACCTGGTGCTCGAGGCCGGGCACATCCCTCCCAACGACGTGCTCACCCAGGAAGTGCTCGACTGGCTCGACCGGTATCTCGGACCGGCTGGAGGCTGACGGGCGGCCCGGGGGGATGTCGGAAGGGCCGCACTCCCGGCGCCGGGTACTGCCGGGATACCTCGGAGCGTGGATACCTTCGGGAGGCGATGAAGCTGCTCATCCCTCGAGGGAAGCTCCCGGTGGCCATGATGGCGTTCCTCGCGCTGGCCGTGGGCTGCGGGGACGACGAGCCAGGCGCCGCGGGCCCGGGGACCTGGTCGACCCACGCGCCGCTGTCCCTCGGCCCGCGCCAGGAGATGGGCGTCGCGGCGCTCGACGGCAAGGTCTACGTGGTCGGGGGCATCGACGGGTCGCGCCAGGCGGTCGCGACCGTCGAGGCGTACGATCCCTCCACCGATCGCTGGACGCAGCGGGCCTCGCTCCCGGACCCGATGCACCACGTCAACCTGGCCGCGGTGGGCGGGAAGCTCTACGTCGTCGGTGCGCTGAGCGGAGCCTCGTTCGACGCCACCGGCGCCACGCTGGTCTATGACCCCGGGGCGGACGCCTGGTCACCCCTGACCTCGATGCCTTCCGGGACCGAGCGCGGAGCCTCCGGCGTGGCGGTCCTCGACGACGGGCGCATCGTGGTCGCCGGCGGGCTCAGAGGGGGCGATTCGGTCACCGAGGCGTCGCTGTTCGACCCGGGGACTGACGCCTGGTCCCCGCTGCAGCCGCTCGCGGTGGCACGGGATCACCTCGCGGCGGCGAACGTCGGCGGCCGGGTGTACGCCGCGACCGGTCGGGACGACGGCGTGCTGAAGGCAGCGCTCGAGGTCCTCGATGCCAGCACCGGCTCCTGGAGCCGCCGCGCGGACATCCCCACCGCGCGCGGAGGCGTCGCCGCGGGCGCGCTCTCGGGTCGCCTGGTCGTCCTCGGCGGAGAGGGGAACCCAGCCGATTCCGCGGGCATCTTTCACCAGACCGAGAGTTACGATCCCTCCACCGACAGCTGGCGGACCGAGCGCTCGATGCAGACCGGCCGCCACGGCATCGGGGCGGCGGTGG
Organism: Myxococcaceae bacterium; assembly: GCA_035646995.1. Taxonomy (GTDB): domain Bacteria; phylum Myxococcota; class Myxococcia; order Myxococcales; family Myxococcaceae; genus RPRB01. The sequence continues at coordinate 6,369 of DASROG010000552.1, read as the reverse complement.
TCGGGAACCGGCTCTTCGTCCCGGGCGGAGCCAACCGCGAGGGCTTCGGCGCGGTGACGACGAACGAGTCGTTCGCCTACTGAGACATTAAGGTTGGGGCCGTGCTGCGGATCATCCCGCTCGGCGGACTGGGTGAGATCGGCCTGAACTCGATGGTCCTCGAGTGTCAGGACCAGCTGCTCCTGGTGGACGCCGGACTGCTCTTCCCTCCCCCCGAGCTTCCCGGCGTGGAGCTGATCATCCCCGACTTCGGCTACCTCCGTGACGCCGCTGCCCAGCTCGGGGCAGTGCTGCTCACCCACGCGCACGAGGACCACGTCGGCGCCCTGCCCTTCCTCCTGCGCGAGCGCAGTGTTCCGGTGTACGGGACGCGCCTCACCCTGGCCCTGGTCGCCGAGCGCCTGGAGCAGATGGACGTCCACGCCGACCTGCGGGAGATCTTCCCGGGCGAGCCCTTCCATCCGACGCCCGCCTTCGAGGTGGAGGCATTCCGGGTGGCGCACTCCATCCCCGACGCGGTGGGGCTGCTCCTCCGCACTCCCGAAGGCACGGTGGTGCACACCGGCGACTTCAAGCTGGACGAGACGCCGCTCGACGGCCACCCCACGGACCTGCCCCGCCTCCAGGCGTTGCCCGACGACGAGGTGCTGTGCCTGCTGAGTGACTCGACCAACGCCGAGGTGGAGGGCGAGACCCCGCCGGAGCGGCTGGTGGCCGAGACCCTGGAGCGCCTCATTCCCCAGGCCGGAGGCCGGGTGCTGGTGGGGCTCTTCGCCTCGCATCTCCACCGGGTGCAGCACGTCATCCGGGTCTGTCACCGCACCGGACGGCGCCTGGTGCTCGCCGGCAGGAGCCTGGAACGAAACGTGGACGCCGCCCGGCGCGCCGGCCACCTCGCGGTTCCCGAGGGACTGCTCTGCTCCCCCGAGGAGGCGGAGGGGCTCCTGCCGCACCACGTCTGCATCCTCGCCACCGGCGCGCAGGGTGAGCCGCGGGCCGCCCTGTCCCAGCTGCTCCAGCCGGAGGTGGAGGGGCTGCGCGTCGAGCGGGGGGACACGGTGCTCCTCAGCTCCCGTCCCATCCCCGGCAACGAGCGCGCGGTGAGCGTGCTGATCAACGCGCTCCTGGACGCCGGGGCGCGCGTGCTGCACGCGGGCATCGAGCCGGGCCTCCACGTCTCTGGACACGCGGCGCGGGCGCAGCAGCGGAGGTTGCTCGAGGCCGTGAGGCCGCGGCACTTCGTGCCCATCCACGGCGAGCTGCGCCAGCTCACCGCGCACCTCGAGCTCGCGAGGAGCGCGGGCCTCGGCGCCGAGCAGTGCTTCCTCGCCCGCGACGGCGACGTGCTCGGGTTCGCCGCGGGGCGGGGAGCGTTCTGGGGCAAGGCACACGTGGGCCGGGTGTTCGAGAGCCGTGCCGGCGGCGGTGACATCGCTGCCGAGGCGCTCGCCGCGCGGAACCGCCTGGCCCGGTCCGGGGTGGTGGCGGTGGTGGTCACCGTCTCCCGCGACACCAGCGCCTACCTCGGGACACCCCAGCTCGTCGGTCGTGGTCTGACCCGCGACGAGGAGCGGGTGCTGGAATCGGCAGCCCTGGACCTGGTTCCGATGCTCGAGGAGCTCAGCCCGGCGGTGCGGGGAGACGACGCCTTCCTTCGCGAGGCGCTGGTCCGAGTCACCCGCCGGGTGTTCCGGGAGCGCGTCGCCCGGCGACCGTTCGTCGTTCCGCTGATCGTCCGGATCTGAAAGGGAGGTCGCCGGGCAGGCGAGAGACCACGTCCCGGGCTCGCTCTGCTATGACCCCCCCGCCCTTCGCCCCGGAGCCGGGGCACGCTCCATGTTCCCGTTTTTCCTCAGCGCGTTCCTGCTCGCGGCCCCCGACGAGCCGCCTCCTGCACGCCCGGTGCCCGAGCTCGCCCGGAGCCCGAGGGTGGACGGCGCGCTGGGGGACTTCCGGGGAGGCCTGCCGCTCACCGCGAAGCCGCTGGAGGGCGCCAGCGCCCTGCTCACCGCCCGGGTGGGGGCATTCCGGGACACGCTCTACGTCGCGCTGGACGTCCACGACGAGGAAATCACCGACCGGGACCGGGTGGCCCTCGCCCTGCATTTTCCCGAGGCGGGGGTGACTGCCGGCGGCTCGGTCTTCCGCTTCGGCCCGAGCGGAAAGATGGACCCGCGCCCGGAGGACGGGGTCAGCCCGGGAACCCTCGCCCTGGTGGACGCCGCGGTGCACCGAACCCGGAAGGGCATGTCGTTCGAGGTGGCGGTCCCGGCCCGCGCGCTGCCCCGGTTTCCGGCGCGGGATGCGCTGGTGCTGGAGCTCTGCCTCTCCTACGAGGACGCGGACGACGCTGGCCCGGCGGCCAAGGAGATCTCCACCTGCGTGACCGGGGCTCCTCCGCCGGAGCTCCTGGCCCTGTCTCCCGGCTTCCGTCGGGGAATCCGGCCGAGGCCCCCGGCCGAGGTCCAGACCGTCGAGGGACGTCCCGGCGGCTGGGTGGGCTACAACGGCCAGGTGGATCCCAAGTGGGTCCTGGGGGACCGGCCGCTGAACGAGCAGTCGCTGCGAATCCTGGTCTCGGACACCCCCATCGATCCCGCGACGGTCCGGGTGTACGTCCCGTCGCGGATGCAGCTCCCGGACGGCAAGGCCCTGCTCGCGGTGCTCACCGGCCAGGACCCCTTCGGGCAGGACGAGAGCTGCGCCCCGGAGCGGGAGATGCGTCTGGCGCTGTTCTGGGTGAAGGGCCGGGTGGGAGAGCGGGTCCTGGACTGGCCCGCGATGAGCTGTGCCCTCGGCCGGGCCCTCTCGGTCTCACTCGATGAGGACGGCGAGCTGTCGGTCGGTTATTCCAGCGGCGCCACGGTCCGCTTCACCTGGGACCGGGACCACTTCGAACGCATCGAGTACGGACTTCTGTGAGCACCACGGACGAGCACAAGGCGCTGTACATGGCCACCCTGGGCTGCCCCAAGAACCGGGTGGATTCCGAGGTCATGCTCGGGACCCTCGGGGCGCGCGGCTACACGCTGGTGGAGCGGCCGGAGGACGCCTCGGTCATCGTGGTGAACACCTGTGCGTTCATCGGACCGGCGAAGCAGGAGTCGGTGGACACGATCCTCGAGCTGGCCGAGTTCAAGAAGACTGGCCGGTGCAGCACGCTGGTGGTCACCGGCTGTCTCTCCCAGCGCTACGGGCCCGAGCTGGCGAAGGAGATGCCGGAGGTGGACCACTTCCTCGGGACCGGCGCCTACGTGCAGATCGGCGACCTCCTCGCCGCCGAGGCCGCGCCCCGGCAGGTCATCCCCGATCCGCACTACGTCCACGACGCCCGGACCCCGAAGGTCAACTCCAGCCCGAAGTGGACGGCGTATCTCAAGATCTCCGAAGGCTGTGACAACGCCTGCGCCTTCTGCATCATCCCCACCCTTCGCGGGGCCCAGCGCTCGCGCCCCATCGAGGATCTCCTGGCCGAGGCGCGCACCCTCGCGGCGAGCGGCGTGCGCGAGCTGAACCTGGTCGCCCAGGACCTGACGGCCTACGGGCACGACCTGCCCGGCCGGCCCCAGCTGCACCAGCTGCTCGAGGCGCTGTGCACGGTGGACGTGCGGTGGATCCGCCTCCACTACGCCTATCCGCGGGTGTTCCCCGACGCGCTGATCGAGGTGATGGCGCGAGAGCCGAAGATCGCCAAGTACCTCGACATGCCGCTGCAGCACGCCTCGGACCGGCTCCTGCGCTCGATGCGCCGCGGCCGGGACAGCGCCTTCCTGGTGGCGCTCCTCGCGAAGCTGCGGGCGCGCATCCCCGGGCTCACCTTCCGCACCTCGCTGATCGCCGGGCTCCCCGGCGAGACCGAGGAGGACTTCGAGCTTCTCAAGCACTTCGTCCGAGCCCAGCGCTTCGACCGGATGGGCTGCTTCCAGTACTCGGACGAGGAGGGCACCGCGGCCTACGACTTCCCGGACAAGGTGCCCCAGAAGGTGATCGAGCGGCGCTGGCGGGAGGTCATGGCGATCCAGAAGCGGATCAACCGCGAGCAGAACCGGGCGCTGATCGGCAAGCGGCTGGAGGTACTGGTGGAGGGCACGAGCCCCGAGTCCGAGCACCTCCTGGTCGGGCGCCACGAGGGACAGGCGCCGGACATCGACGGGGTGGTCTACATCAACGACGGCTTCGGTTACCCCGGGGAGTTCGTCACCGTCGAGGTGACCGAGGCCCACGACTACGACCTGGTGGGCCGGGTGGTGGATCGGCCCGAGCGCCGGGTCGTCGCCAGCGCCTGACGGTCGCGCGACCGGAACCGCCGTCGTCCGGGGCCTGCCGCGCGGCCCGCTCGGGAGTCCCGAGCCCTCTCGGCCCCGCGGCGATCCTTTCTGCACGTGGCAAGCCCTCCCACGTGCAGGAAGTACTGTCCGGTGGGTCGTGCAGACCGGGCGGGCTCGCCGAGCGAGCTCGACCCGTGGCGCCCGATGGTTCGTCCGGACTCAGCGCGGCTCGCGCTCCTTCGTGGCCGGCGCGGTGGCGGGCCCCACGTCCTCGACCTGCCGGCAGGAGGGCGGGGGCGCGTCCTTCGCCCGCACCAGCGTCATGCGGGCGTTCCCGAGGTCCAGGATCACCCGCCGCGCGCCCCAGGCCTCCGGGCCGAGCGCACCGATGGTCGGCGCGCGGGTCCAGTCGTCTCGCGTGCGCACCGCCACGTCGCATGCCTCCCAGCCCGGGGCGAGCTGCACCGCGCGGATCACGCTCTCCGCGCCGAGCAGCCGCGCCTGGAAGCGGGCCAGCTCGGTGGAGCGGCCGGTGGCGAGGATCAGCGTCTGGAGCACGGTGGCCGCGGTGCCCGACAGCTGCGCCGCGGCGAGGAGCCGGTCGGTGTCCGGCGCACGGGTCACCTCCACCTGGCCCTGCTCCAGGCTCGCCGCCACCTCGGGAGCCGTGCGCGAGACGCTGACCGTCGCGCGGTCCAGGTCCACGTCGAGCACCGATGACCCGAGGACGTCCAGACCGAGCCAGAGGACGCACGACGGCTCCTGCACCACCGCGGCGCGGAACGCCGGAAGCGCGTGGCCGCCGAGGGTGACCCCGCCGAGCGAGACCTCGGGCAGCGTCTCCCAGCCTCCCTGCAGCAGCGGCAGCCGGACCTGCACTCCGGTCACCGCCGAGGCGCCCGGACACTTGACGGAGACCAGGGACCGGGGCTCCTCGATTGCCAGGCGAACGTCGGCGCTCGTTCCCCCGATGGCCCCCTCGACCGGGAACCCCGGACCGGAGCGCAGGGAGAGCTTCACCGTGGGGCCGGAGCTGACGCCCCCGCCCCCGTGGGCGCAGCCCGCACCGAGCGCGAGCACCGCTGCAACGAGGGAAGGGACCCCGGGGGACGCTCGTGGAGCCCCCCGCACCAGGGGGAGGCTCGCGGAGCGGCGCAGGGGCGCCGCACGTCCGGGCTCACCGGCGCAGGGGCGCCGCACGTCCGGGCTCAGCCCCCCGCACCAGGGGGACGCTCGTGGAGCGGCGCAGGGGCGCCGCACGTCCGGGCTCAGCCCCCGCTGGTCGTGGTGTCGACGATCTGCGTGCCGGGCGGCGGCGTGAGCTGGAACGTCTCCTTGGGGAGGGCCACGTTGGTCTTCAGACGAGAGAAGGTGATGGTGTTCCGGCTGCCGTCCGGGTCGATGACGATGCTGCGGCGGACCTGCGCGGACTTCGGGTCGATGTCCAGCTGCACCTCGCGGAAGCGCGCGTCCGGCTTCTTCGGCACCAGGGTGAGCAGCGTGCCCAGGCATTCCTTGCACTCCGTCCGCGAGATGTCGAACTCGTCGGAGAGCTTCCCCTTTCCCCAGAGAAAGGTCACCGACGCAGAGAGCTGGCTCGTCGGAAGCGCCGCCTTGGTGAGCGTCTGCGCCTCGGGGTCGAGCGCGTAGATCAGCTCGCCGGAGAGGACGAAGCTGCGCTTGGACGGGGTGAGGTACTCCCAGCGCATCTTGGCCGGCTTCTGGAAGGCCACGGTTCCGGTCGAGACCACGGTGCGGTTGAACATCTTGTAGACGTACTCCTGGCGGAAGTCGGCGGTGAAGTCCTGGGTCCGCTCGTAGAAGCCCTGCATCCGGTCGACCAGCGCCTTGACCTCCGGCGCCATCGGCCGCTCGGTGGCCGGCGCTTGCCCGGCGGCGAGCACGAGGAGGAGGGGGAGCAGGGACATGGAGTGCTGGCGTGCCATGCATGGGTCCCGACGTCCAGAACCGGATCCGGATTCAGTTCTCACCCGGGCGGCCGGGATGGCAGTCTCTTCGCCCACCCTCCTCCGGAAGGAGCATCCCATGCGCTCGATCATCGGGGCCCTCGCGGCCGGCTTCCTCGTCGCGACGCCCGCCC
>DASROG010000551.1:0-8231 GCA_035646995.1 Myxococcaceae bacterium | reverse complement strand
GTCCGGGTGTGGGCAGGGGTCAGCTCCGCCGACGAGGCTCGACAGCTCACCCGGCGCCTGGGCGTCGCGGGCACCCCGCAGCTCCGCGACTACGGCGCGGCGGACCGGGCGTTCCAGGTCACCCCGGAGGACCTCCTGGTCCGGGTGGCCTCGGTGGAGGTGCAAGGAGTCGACCTGGAGGCGGTGCCGCTGGCGCGCTCGCTCGACGTCCCGGTCTCGGTGCTGATCGGGCCCGGCAGCCGGTATGGCCACACCGCGCTGGCGGTGGACCCCGACGGGAAGGTGCGCGGGATCCAGCACCTGGCGCGGTGGGTCTCGCCGCAGGGGCGGACGTACGTGCTTCCCTCGCTGGCGCTGGCCGGCGCGCTGGCCCGGGCGAACAGTCGCGAGGTGGTGTGGAGCGAGGGAAAGCTCCTGGTGGTGGGAGGGAAGGGCGTGCCGGCCGACCGCTCCGGCTACGCGCTGATCCGCTGGGACGCAGCCGAGGGAGGGCGTGACGGCCGGGGCTCACTGGAGCGGGCCATCTCCGCCTGGCGCTTCGTCCAGAACTTCTACGACGCACAGGAGGGCGTGCCGGCCCACGCGCGCAACGACGTCCATCGCCGGGCGGTGGTGCTCGCCGAGACCTTCCGGAGCTCGGGGAGCTGGCCGGCGACGCCGCTGGGAGACGGCGTCTCGCACGCGGCGGTCGTCGGGCAGGCGCTGGAGAACTGGATCGACGGGGCGGGCATCGTCCGGGCTCCGGTCCGCAGCGACGTGCTCGCCACCTTCGCCCTGGCCTTCGCCGGGGGCTTCGTCGCGCTCGGGTTCAGCGGACTGTTCCGCTCGGCAGTGGGGGCGCTCCTCTACGTGCTCTCGGCGGTGGCGGTGGTGGTGCTGTGGCTGTTCTGGGTCCAGCGCCTGATGGTGGCGGACGGGGTGTGGCTCGCGGCCGGCGGTCCCCTGGTGGCCTTCGGCCTCGCCTGGCTCATCACCGGTCGCTATGCGCTCCGGACCGAGCGGCAGATGCGCGACTTCGTCTATGGCGCGCTCGGCCGCTACGTGAGCCCGGACATCGCGGACCAGGTGTTCCGGAACGTGGCGCTCATGCGGCCCCAGCGCCGCGAGGTGACCCTCTGCTACGCCGACCTGGACGGGTTCCGGCGCTTCCACCAGCTGCTTCCCCCCGAGGTGCTGGTCGATCTGCTGAACACCTACTTCGGCGAGCTCACCCATCTGGTGCGCCAGACCGGGGGCCACGTGGAGTACGCGGGCGACGCGCTCATCGCCTTCTGGGGAGCGCCGGTGCGGCTGGACCGGCACGGGCCGGTGGCCTGCCGGACCGCGCTCTCCATCCGCGCGGAGCTGAACCGGCTCCGCCCCGACTGGCAGCGGCGGTTCGGGGTCGAGGTGCACGCGCGGATGGCGCTCCACACCGGCGAGGTGGTGGCCGGGGACATGGGGAGCGCCCTCAAGTCGAACTACACCGTGCTCGGGGAGCCGGTGGCCATCGCCGGACGCCTCGAGCGGGCCAACCGCCTCTACGGGACGGACCTCCTCGTCTCCGGGGAGACGCAGCGCCGGGCCGGGGAGGAGTTCGTCTTCCGCGAGCTCGACGTGGTGACGGTGGGCGGGGGTCCGCAGACGCTCTACGAGCTGGTCTGCCGCCGCGGCGAGGTGTCTCCGGCGCTGGCGCCGGTGCTCCAGGGCTGGGCGGAGGCCCTGGCCCGGGTGCGCCGGCGCGACTTCGCCGGAGCGCTCGCCTTCTTCCAGCAGCACGCGGGGCTGGATCCGGTCTCGGCGCGCTGGGCCGAGCGGGTGCGGGGCTACCAGGCATCGCCGCCGCCGCCGGACTGGGACGGGCGGGGAGACCTCCGGCGCCCAGGCTGATCGGCGGGTCGGCCAGCGAACGTCCGCCCGCGGCCGGCGCTCGTGCACCGGCCCCTCGGCCGTGTGAGCGTGTCCCATGCGCTTCACGCGAGTCACGCAGCCAGTGAAGGCCCCGCCCGGGCGGGTCTACCAGGCGCTGATCGATCGCGAGGCGGTCGCCACCTGGATGGCCCCGCCCGGGATGCGGAGCGAGGTGCATGCGTTCGATGCCCGGGAGGGAGGCAGCTTCCGCATCTCGCTCAGCAACCGGGCCCAGACCGGGACGGGCAAGACCAGCGCGCAGACCGACACCTTCCACGGCCACTTCGTCGAGCTGGTGCCCGGGCACCGGGTGGTGCAGGTCGTCGAGTTCGAGACCGACGATCCGGCGATGCAGGGCGAGATGACCATCCGCTACACGCTGGTGGAGGCCGGCGACACGACGTACGTCGCCGCCGAGCACGAGAACCTGCCGCCCGGTCTCTCCGAGGAGGACAACGCGATCGGCTGGCGCCTGTCGCTGGCGCAGCTGGCGAAGCTCGTGGAAGGGGGGTGATCGCCGCTCGGCGCCCGTGTCTTACGGACGTCCAGGGCTGGTCGCGCCCCGGGCCGGCTCGAGGACGATGTCCACTGCTCCGTTCGTCGCGAACTCGGGGGAGTCGGGGAGCGTCCGGGTGGGCGTGCGCGTCGGTGGCTCGGCGGTGATCTGCTGGGCGGTGACGCCCTCACCCACGAGGTAGTCGCGGACGCGCTCTGCGCGCTTGCCCGACAGGGCGAGCGCCGCCTTCCGGGAGCCCGTGCTCGGGGGCTGTGCCTGGACCCGGGCCGAGCGACTGGCGGTCTTCAGGAACTCCGCCACCCGGCTCAGCTGGTCGCGCCCGCCGGGGAGCAGGTCCGCACGACCCTGGTGGAAGAGCTGGCCTCCGGGGAGGGTGATGACCGTTCCCTCGGGAAGGTCCCGGACCTGCGTCTCGCGGGCCAGCAACGTCTTGCTCTGGGCGAGGTGGGCCTCGGCGGCGTCCCGGGCGGCCTTCTCCTTCTCCAGCTCGACGCGGGTGAGGACCAGCTTCTGCTGCGCCTCGTCGAGCAGCTGCTGCTTGGTCGCGGCGACGGCCTGCAGCGTGCGGTCGCGCTCCGCGGCGAGCTCGTGTGTCCGGCCCAGGGCCTCGGCGGCCTGGATCTTGAGGAGGGCCACGGTGGCCCGGTCGTCCACGACCTTGGGATCCCCGGTCTCCAGCCCCTTGTCGGCGACGTCGAGGAACTTCTTGGCGGTGGCGAGGTCGGCGGGGCTGGAGGCGGCGGCAGGTCCCTGCTGCGCCTTCTCGTAGGCGGCCCGGGCCTCGTCGAGCCGGTCGGTGCGCTGCAGGCGGGCGCACCCGGACGAGACCGCCGCGCCGAGGAGGAGGAGGAGTGCGGCCCGGCTCATCGCGCCGTTCCCCCCGCGCCGCGGGTCGGTTCCGGGGCGAGCGCGTCGGGGGTGCCACTGCGCAGCGCGTCCAGCCGAGCGTGGGCCTGCTCCGCCTCGGTGCGGGCGAGCTGTTCGCGAGCGAGCGCGTTGGCCAGCTCGGCCTGGGCGCGGGCGATCTCGAGCTTCCGGGCAGCGCCCTCGGGGTCGTCCTTGTTGGTCTCCCGGGCGGTGTCGATGGACTCCCGCGCCGACTGGAGGTGGACCTTCGCCTGGGGCGCTCGCTCGGCGCCGATTTCCTGGGCTGCACGGACCTCGGCCTCGGCCTGGGCGAGCGGTCCCGCCGGGAGCGGCGGTGCACCGGCACAGGCACAGCCGAACATCACCAGCGCTCCTGCTGTCCAACGTTGCATCGAATCATTCTCCCCCGACGGCTCGCGAAGGTGTTCACGCCGGGTCAGACCGGCAACGGTGCGGCATGAACCTTGCGCCCTGCAGCCGCCCACCGTCGTTGCTCAGTCCCCCGCACCAGGGGGACGCCTGAGGAAGCGCGCAGGAGCGCGCCAGCGACAGGCTCAGTCCTCGCGGGCGCCGGTGAGGGCGTCGACGGGGCAGTCATGGCCCACGTGCTCGGAGAGGACGGTGCGGATCCCTTCCGGCGTCATCTGGGCGTAGTGGACCTCGTCGTCCCAGCCCATGAGCTGGAAGTCCTCCTGCCGGAACGGGTCCGGCGGCCGGGGGCGCTCCTCGCGAACCACCACGTTGGGTCCGAGGTGGCAGAGGCCGTAGCACCCGCCCCGCGCCAGGGTACAGCGGGCGCGGAGGTCCAGCTCCCTCACCGCGTCCTGCGCCGCGGCGGCCACGCGCTCGGCGCCGTTGCGACGGCAGTCCGGCCCCTTGCAGATGGAGACGCGATAGGTGGGCACGAGACACCAGTCTTACGGTGTCGGGCCGGTGGGCGGAAGGGAGGCCCGTCCGGAAGATTGCTCCTCGATGGCGAGTCGGCGGTCCTCGCGGCGAACGAAGGGCCAGTAGACCGCGACGGCGAGCGCGAGGGTGGTGAGCTGCAGGAGGACAGCGCGCGGATCACCCCCGGTGGTGAGCCAGGCTCCCACCGGGGCGGGGAGGGTCCAGAGGGTCTCGAGGTAGGGCGGATGGACCCAGCCAAGGCGAAACGCGGTCCAGGCGACGATCGCGGAGAGGAGCGGGGCGAGGATGAAGGGCGGTGCGAGGCGGGGGTTCAGGACGATGGGGACCCCGAAGAGGAGCGGCTCGTTGATGTTGCAGAGCGCCGGGACGATGCCTGCCCGTCCCACCGCGCGGAGCTGCGCCGAGCGGCACCGGAGCAGGAGGAGCCCCAGCGCCAGGGCTGCACCGGAGCCGCCCTGCCACACGAACCAGAGGAAGAAGTGGAGCGGGGCGATGTGCGGGGGCGTGGCGTGGGCGGCGACGGCCTCCATGTTGGTGACCAGCATCGACTCCCAGACCGGGCGGAGCGCGGAGGTGAGCGCGGCGGCGTGCACTCCGAGGAGCCAGAGCAGGCTGTCGACGAGGACCAGGCCCACGACGCCCCCGAGCGAGTCCGCGGCGTGGACCAGCGGGGCGACGGCGCGCTCGAGGAGCGAGATGAGGTCGAGGCCGAGCACGTGCACCACGACGAAGACGCCGCCCAGCACCAGGGCCGCGGGGAGGAGGGCGACGAAGCTCCGGACGACGACCTCGGGGGGGCCACCCGGGAGTCGGACGGTCCAGCGCCGCTCGACGAGCACGCGGGTGAGCTCGACGCTGGCGATGGCCAGGAGGAGGCCGGCGAAGATGCCGCCCGCGCCGAGTCGGGAGAGGACCAGCGAGGCTGGCTGCGCCAGCGTCCCGGGCTGGAGCGCGGCGACGAAGTAACCGGCGGCGGCGATGAGGCCGGCGCTGGCGGTGTCGAGCTTGTACGTCCGGGCGAGCGACTGGGCCGTGCCGAAGGTGACCCAGAGCGCGATGCAGCCACCGAGTGCGCGGTAGGGGAGCAGCAGCATCGCGGCGTACGGGGCGACGAGCCGCTGCAGGGCGGGCCACGGCGGCTGCGCGGCGAGAAGGAAGAGCGAGCCGACCAGGACGAGGGGGAGTGCCCCCACCACGCCGTCGCGGATCGCCACGAGGTGCCGCTGGCGGGCGAGCCGGTCGGCGGCGCGGGCGAGGGCCTCGCGGCGGGTTCCCGGCGCGGCGCTGGACGGGGCAATGGCCAGGAACCGATGGTCGCCCGGGTCCTCGGCCTGGGCAATCTGGTGATTGGCCGTCCCGGAGGACGCGGTCGGTCGGCCGACTCCGCGGCCACGCTGACGCCTCGAGCCCCAGCAGGCGCGCTTCGCGGGGATATCAGAAGCCCCGATGGCGCAGCCTCTGCGCTCCTGTCGAAGGTGCCAGACACCTTAAAAAATTGAAGCAATTCAGCTATTTGTCCGCTGCTGGACCGTCGAGAGGCCGGAGGAACCTGGACTCGACTTTGCGAATCAGTCTCAATATAAAGGGGCCATGAGGAACCTCGCTCAGCTGCCGCCCGGCGCCCGTGCGCGCATCGACGGCTTCGGGACGGCGCTCCGCCCGGAGGTGGGGCGGCGCCTGCGTGAGCTCGGGTTCGTGGACGGCAACGTGGTGCGCTGCGTCCGCCGCGCCCCCTTCGGTGGTCCCCGCGTGTACGCCGTGTCGGGAGCCGCGTTCGCCCTCGAGATGAACGTCGCGGCGCACGTGCTGCTCGGCCCGGCGGACGGCGATGACGGCCCACGCGGCTGAGCGCGCCGACGTCCTCCTCGTCGGCAACCCCAACTCCGGCAAGAGCCTCCTCTTCAGCAGGCTCACCGGCATCGCCCAGAAAGTCGCCAATTACCCCGGGGTGACCACCGAGGTCCGCTCCGGCCACGCCGGCGGCCTCGTCATCCACGACTACCCGGGGATCTACTCGCTCGAGCCGCTCACGCTCGACGAGCGCGTCGCCATCGAGCGGCTGGAGAAGGCGCTCGCCGACCCGGGCACCAAGGCCATCGTCTGCGTGCTCGACGCCACCCGGCTCGAGCGCAGCCTGTACCTGTTGCTCGAGCTGCTTCCCCGCGCCCGCGCGGTCCACGTCCCGGTCATCGCCGCGGTCAACGTCATCGACGAGCTGGTCGGCCCGAGCGCCCGGCTCGACCTCGCCGGCCTGAGCGCCTCCGTCGGATGCCACTTCGTCGGGGTCTCGGCGAAGACCGGGCAGGGCCTCGAGGATCTCCGGGCGATCCTCCACCACCTCGACCGCGAGCCTCCCTGGGACGAGCGGTGCGTCGTCCCCGGTTCCATCGAGGACCGGAAGGGACTCGCCAGGCGGCTCACCCGCGCGCACGGACCTCGGGGCGACGTGCTCCTCAGGTCCCAGGAGCGGTTCGACCGGGTCTTCCTCTCCACCGCGCTCGGCCTGCCGCTGTTCATCGTGGTGATGGCCATCCTCTTCCAGGCCATCTTCACCTGGGCCGCGCCGCTGATGGCCCTGGTGAAGGACGGGGTGGCCGCGACGGGCAGCTTCGTCGGCGGGCTGATGCCGGCCGGGCTGGTGCACGACTTCATCGAGGACGCGGTCTTCGCCGGCATCGGCGCGTTCCTCACCTTCGTCCCGCAGATCTTCATCCTCTTCCTGGTCATCGGCGCGCTCGAGGACTCCGGCTACCTGGCCCGGGCCGCGGTCTTGCTCCATCGGCCCCTCGGCTGGTTCGGTCTGTCGGGGCGGAGCTTCCTCCCGCTCCTCTCCGGTCACGCCTGCGCGATCCCGGCAATGATGTCCGCACGGACCATCGAGTCTCCCCGTCGGCGGCTGATCACGGTGATGGTGATTCCCTTCACCTCCTGCTCGGCGCGGCTCCCGATCTATGCCCTGCTCATCGGCGGCTTCGTCCCGGCGGTGAGCCTGGTGAAAGGGCTCATCGGGCTGCAGGGAGTGGTGTTCGCCGGGGTGTACGTCTTCGGCATCGTGAACGCGCTGCTCGCCGCGGCGGGTGAGACGATCCAGCACCGCCGCAGGCTCGGCGGCCGGCTGGGCGACGCGCCGTTCGTCGTCGAGCTGCCTCCCTACCGGGTACCGGGGGTTCAACCGATCGTCGTCGCCGCGGCCTCCCGCTCCTGGAGCTTCGTTCGCCGCGCCGCGCCGGTCATCTTCGCCGTGGTGGTCGTCGTCTGGGCGCTGGGCTACTTCCCGCACGGCTCGGGGCACCTCGAGCAGTCCTGGCTCGCCGGCCTCGGGCACCTGCTCGAGCCGGTCTTCCGTCCCATGGGGGCAGACTGGAAGTCGGCCGTGGGAATCGTGAGCTCGTTCGTCGCCCGCGAGGTCTTCGTGGGAACGATGGGGACGCTGAACGGCCTGGAGGAGGCGGGCGAGCATCTCACCCAGCTCTCGAGCGCGCTCCAGCTCGGCGGGATGGGCCTGGCGTCCGCCCTGGCGCTGCTCGTCTTCTACGCCACCTCGCTCCAGTGCGCCTCGACCCTGGTGGTCATGCGAAAGGAGACGGGGAGCGCGAAGGCGCCGCTGTTCGCCTTCGTCTCGATGACCACCATCGCCTACGTGGGTGCGGTGGTGACCTTCCACCTCGCCCGGGCGCTCGGCGCGACGTGAGCACGCTCATCTCCGCTGGCGCGAACTGCGGGTGGGAGTCGTCCTCGGAGTCGTGACCTACGGGGTTACACGAGCGTTCCCGGCGTCCTGGCAGCTGGGAATCGAGGGCGCCCTGGTGCGTGGATGCGGTGTCATCCACGTCGGGCTTCGGCTCGCCTCGGGCACCCGGCCGGCGCTCGTCGAGGCCACCGGCGGCGTGGTGATGCTGCTCCTCGCGGTGTTCGGCGCCACCTCGGCTCCCTGGCTCCTGACCGCCGCGCTGGTGCTCCACGCCGGGTGGGATCTCACGCATCACGAGGGCCGCATCAGCCGGGCCGTCCCGCGCGGGTACCCATCGTTCTGCGCGGCCGCAAGACC
>DASROG010000550.1:0-7906 GCA_035646995.1 Myxococcaceae bacterium | reverse complement strand
GCGCCGGCGGGACCGCCTCGAGCAGCTCACGGCCCGATGCGTGATCCGCGAGCAGCGCCGCCACCGGCGCCACCGCGTGGACCTGCTCCAGCAGCTCCCCGGGCGAGGAGGACAGCGCCAGCCGGAACCGGGCACCGAACTGCGCCTCGAACAGACGGAGCTGGCGAGGGTCCGCGTCGACGTACGCGATCGTGGGCGTCCGGCTGTCTGCGGCAGGGCACTCGCGCATCCCAACGAGTGGCATCGCACCTCCACCGAGGCCTTCGCAAGGTCCTGCGCACCCCAGGGCCCCGGGTGGACCCCGGCAGGGGACGAAGGAACCTCCCGGCATTGCTCGGCGTGTCGCCTGGCCCGGGCCTTGAACGAGGCACCCGGCGGGATAGAGGAGACCACGCCATGGCCATCTCCAGCCGGACCGTGCTGATCGTCGCCGGAGACGCGCGCAGTGCCGACGCCTTCCACAACAGCCTCGACCACGAGGCGCACCGCCTCTTCGAGGTCTCGTGCCTGAAGGACGCCCTGGCCATCGTCGCCCGGGAGCCCATCGATGTCGTGGTCGCCGACACGGCCCTCCCGGATGGCACCGGCCTGGCGTTGCTCCACGAGGTCCGCCGCATCCAGCCGGACACCATGCGCGTCCTGCTCACCTCGGCGGCCGGGCTGGGGACGGCGGTCGATGCCATGGAGCACGGCGACGTCTACCGGTTCCTGGTGAAGCCCTGGGATGGGGTGGAGCTCCGGGGCGTGGTCCGGGCTGCCGTCGATCGGCGCCAGCGGGAGCGGGAGAACTCGCGCCTGCTCGACCGGGTGAAGGGCGAGATTCACCAGGCGATCGCCGGCGCGTACCCCGAGCTTCAGATCAGGCGGGACGCGAGCGGGTCGGTCCTCCTCGACGACACCGAGGAGCAGTCCGCGGTCGCGCTCGCCGCGAGCTGAGACGCGCCGCTCACTCCGATGGAGTCGACCTTCCCGGTCCTCGTCGTCGGCCCCGACGCGCCCTCCCCGGCGCTGCTGGAGGCGCTCCGCAAGGACGGCCTCGACCCGAGACCCTGCGCGCCCGACGACGTGCTGGGGCTCCTGTCCTCGGCCGTCGCCGAGGCGGTGGTGGCCCAGCCGGTGCCCTTCTGGCGGCTCCTCCTCTCCCGGGTCGTCACCGCCGGGGCGACCGCGGTGCTTCACGTTCCGGAGGGCCCGGTACCCCGGGCGCTCCCGTCCGGCGTCCTCGGCGTCCAGCGCGCGGAGGACATCCCGCGCCTGCTGCGCGAGGCGCGCTCCGGCCGGGCCGAGGAGCTCGCCCACCCCCGGGTCGCACCCACCATCGAGCAGCGCCTGGCCGAGGCCGAGCGCTTCTCCGCCGAGGTGCAGGCGCTGCACCTGCTCCGCGCGCCCGAGGAGATCGCCTGGGAGGCGGTGCGCCGCGTCCGCGGGCTGGTGCAGGCCGACCGGGTGATCTGCTGGCGCATCGGTGACGACACCACCCTGGTGCTCGGCGCGGCCGACCCCGCCCTGCCGGCGCCCCCGGCCTCGATGCCCATCGGCGAGCTGCTCGCCGGAACCTGCGCCGCAGAGGCCGCCCCGGTCAGCCGCGGCGAGGATGAGCTGCCCGAGCCCTGGCGGGAGGCGGCGCGCCGGCGCGACGGGGCCGATCCCGGAGCGATGCTCGCCATCCCCCTGGTCCGCGCGGGTGAGCTGGTCGGCGTCCTCGAGGCGGTTCGCCGCCCCGGACGCCCCGCCTTCACCGAGCCGGAGCGCCAGCGCTTCGCCGGATGGGGCTCCCAGGTCGCGACCGCGCTCGCCGGCGCCCTGAACACCGCCCGGCTGCACGAGGCACAGAGCGAGATCCTCGCCGCCAACGCCGCGCTGGAGGCGAAGATCGAGCTCCGCACCCGCGCGGTGGTGCACGCCAAGCGTGAGTGGGAGCGAACCTTCGATGCCATCCGCGAGCCCATCGCTCTCCAGGATGGCTTCGTCATCCGGCGGGCGAACCTGGCCTACGCCGAGGCGGCGGGCGTTCCGATCACCCAGGTCCCCGGGAAGACCTGCCACCAGCTCCTCGCGGGCCGGGTGGCCCCGTGCGCGGGCTGTCCGCTCGCCTCCGGCAGCGCGGAGCTGAGCGCGGAGATCTCCCTCCCTCGCGGCCGCGCGGTGCGGTTCAGCGGCTTCCGGACCGATGCCGGTGAGGGGGAGACCGTTGTGATCCACTACCGGGACGTCACCGCCCAGCGGGCGCTCGAGGCGCAGCTGCGGGAGAAGGAGCGGCTCGCGTCGCTGGGGCAGCTCGCCCAGGGCGCATCGCACGAGATCCAGGCTCCGCTGGGGTCCATCCTCGGGAATCTCTCCGCCCTGCGGGGCGCGGCCGACGAGCTCGAGTCCGGCGCGAAGTCCATCGAGCGCGCCGCCCGGCTCTGTGGACAGGGCGATGCGGCGGGGGCGGTGCGTTCTCTCACCGAGCTGCAGATCCGCGACCTGGCGGCGAGCCTGCGTGAGCTGCTTCAGGACGTGGAGGGCGGCGCCCAGCGCATCGGGGCCATCGCCAAGGGGCTGCGCGATCTCGCGCGGCAGGAGGTCACCAGACCGGAGCCGGTGGATCCGAACGGGTGCGTGCGCCGGGCGTTGCAGTCCGAGCTCGGCGAGGCGGCCTCGTCGGTCGCCCTGCGGGTGGAGAGCGCCGCCAAGGTGCTGGTGACGCCCGGGCAGCTGGAGCAGGCGCTGGTCCAGCTGGTGCGGAACGCGCGTCTCGCCGCACCGTCCGGGTCGATCCGGGCGCGCACCCGCGACGAGCAGGGGGCGGTGATCATCGAGGTCCAGGACGACGGCCCGGGCATCCCGGCGGCGCATCTGTCGCGCATCTTCGAGCCCTTCTTCACCACCCGAGGCGGGGCCCAGGGCATCGGGCTCGGGCTCACTCTGGTGTGGAGCATCGTCCAGCGGGCGGGAGGCGCCCTGGAGGTGACCTCCGAGCCCGGCCTGGGGAGCACCTTCCGGATCCGGCTGCCGGCGCTCGCCTCCCCGGTGGCGCCGGGCGACGTCGCGGCCTGAGCCGCGTCAGCCCACGCGTCGGTGTGTGAGCGACGGGGCGGACTTCTACCGCCCGCCGCCCGGCGGTGCGGAACCAGCCCGGGTGCGGGCTACCCGCGCCCTCCTCAAGCTCCACCAGGCGAAGTAGAGGCAGACCGCGCCGATCAGCGCCTGCTGGAAGGTCATCATCTCCCACTGTCCGACGAGGAGCCGCTCGACGGCGCGGAGCGCGGCGAGCACTCCGAAGAGGCCGAGAACGAACGTCAGCAGGTAGTACCCGGCCCGCATCTCAGAAGAGCAACCGCGTCGGCTGCTCCAGCAGCGCCTTGAGCTCCTGGAGGTACTGAGCGCCGAGAGCGCCGTCGACGATCCGGTGATCGCCGGAGAAGGTCGCCGACATCATCCTGCGCACGACCACCTTCCCCTCTCGGACCACGGGCTTCTCCGCCACCGCCCCCACCGCCACGATGGAAGCCTGGGGGGGGTTGATGACCGCGATGAAGGAGTCCACTCCGAACATTCCGAGATTCGACACGGTGATCGAGCCGCCCGAGTACTCCTCGGGCTTCAGCGCCTTGCGCCGGGCCCGCTCCGCCAGCTCGCGCCCCTCCGCGGCGATGGTCCCCAGCGACTTCTGATCGGCGTCGCGGATGACCGGGGTGATGAGCCCGTCCTCGATGGCCACCGCGATGCCCACGTCCGCGGTGTGGAACTGGAGGATCCGGTCGCCCTGGAGCGAGACGTTCACCTTGGGCTGGCGACGGAGCGCCATCGCCGCGGCCTTCACGATGAGGTCGTTGATCGAGACCTTCACCTCGGCCGCCTTCGCCTGCTCGCGGATCTTGACCGCCTCCTCCATGTCGATGTCGACCGTGACGTAGAAGTGCGGGACGCCCGGCTTCACCTCGGCCATGCGCTGGCTGATGATCTTGCGCATCCCGGAGATCGGCAGGACCTCCGGCTCGCGCCGCCCGAAGGTCGGCACCGGAGCAGGCGCGGGGCCGGGGCGAGCGGCCGGCGCCGGCGCCCTGGCGACCGCGGCGGCCTGACCCGCCTGGCCCATGGCCGCCTCCACGTCCCGCTTCACGATGCGGCCGCTCGGACCCGAGCCCTGGACCCCGGCGAGGTCGAGCCCCTCCTCGCGCGCCATCCGCTTCGCCAGCGGCGACGCCCGCACCCGGCCGCCGTCCTCCGGGGGCGCCGGTGCCGGCTCCTCCGCCCGCCGGATCGGGACCACCTGGGCGGGCCCGCCCGGTCGCTGGCCGCGCCCCTCGGGCTTCGGCATCTCCCGCCGCGCCTCCGGACCCGGCGGTGGCGGCTTCGGGGTGGGCTTCGCCGGAGGCGTCGGCGCCTCGCCGGCCGCGGCGGGCGCGGGGGCGACAGCCTTCGCCGGAGCGGCCGAGACCTCGACCTTCTCGCCCTTCTGACCGATCACCGCGATCGGAGCACCGACCTTGCCGGTCTCTCCCTCGGGCACGAGGATCTTGAGGAGCACCCCGTCCTCGAACGACTCGACCTCGAGGTTCGACTTGTCGGTCTCGACCTCGGCGATGGCGTCGCCGGAGGAGATGCTGTCCCCCTCCTTCTTGAGCCACTTGACGATCTTCCCTTCGCTCATGGTGGGGGAAAGCGCCGGAAGCTGAACCTCGGTGGCCATCGTCAGGTCCCCTCTTCCCGGTACATGACCTTCTTCACCGCGGCGACGATCCGCTCGGCCGAGACCTCGGTCGCCTTCTCCAGCACCGCCGCGTAGCTGCGGTTCACGTCGAGCCCGGTGACCCGCTCCACCGGGGAATCCAGCTCGTCGAACGCCTTGAGCTGGAGCAGATCGGCGATCTGCGCCCCCGCCCCGCAGAAGTTCCAGCCTTCCTCCACCACCACCGCGCGGTTGGTCTTCCGCACCGAGGCGAGGATCGCCTCCTCGTCCAGCGGCTTCAGCGTGCGGAGGTCGAGCAGGTCCACATGGATGCCTTCCTTCTCCAGCAGCTGCGCCGCCTGCTCGGCGAAGTAGTACATCCGCGACCAGGTGATGATCGTCGCGTCCTTGCCCTCCCGCTTGAGGTCGGCCTTGCCGATGGGCAGCAGGTGCTCGCCGGTGGGGACCTCGCCCTTCACTCCGTAGAGCAGCTCGGCCTCGAGGAAGATGATCGGGTTGTCGTCACGGATGGCCGCCTTGAGCAGGCCCTTGGCGTCCGCCGGGGTCGAGGGGGCCAGGACCTTCAGTCCGGGGAAGTGAGCGTAGTTCGCCTCCAGCGACTGGCTGTGCTGCGAGGACAGCCGGCCGCCCGCGCCGTTCGGGCCGCGAAACACGATGGGACAGCGCAGCTGGCCACCCGACATGTGCCGGAGCTTGGCCGCGTTGTTGACGATCTGGTCCATCGCCAGGACGGCGAAGTTCCAGGTCATCATCTCGATGACCGGCCGGAGCCCCACCATGGCCGCTCCGACCCCCAGCCCGGCGAACCCCAGCTCGCTGATCGGCGCGTCCACCACCCGGGCGCTGCCGAACTTGTCGAGGAGCCCCTGGCTGACCTTGTACGCCCCGTTGTAGCGCGCGACCTCCTCGCCCATCAGGAAGACGTTGACGTCGCGTTCCATCTCCTCTGAGAGCGCCTGGTTCAGCGCCTCGCGCCACGCAATCTCTGGCATCGGTCGATCGTCCTTGTCGCTCTCGTCGCTAGGCTCTGGCCGGCTGCTTCAGTCCGGCCTGCTGCTCCGCCTCCTCGGCCTGCGCTCGCGGCTCGAGGTCCCACGTCACCCGGTATTCCTGCGGCCCTGGCCAGCGCGGCCACTCCACCTTCGCCCCCAGCACGCGCTCGCGCGGCTTCACGTCCGGCTCACCGGGCTCGACCATGACGTCCTCGTGGAGCTCGTCCAGGGACGGCTCCGGTGACTCGTCGGCGAACTTCACCGCACCGTCCACGAGGGCCTTCACCTCGGCATCGAGCTTCTCGAACTCGGACTCGGGGATCTTCAGCTGCTCCACGCAGTACTGCCGCAGCTTGGGAATCGGATCTCCCTTCCGGTGCTGCTCCACCTCGGCCTTGCTCCGGTAGGTGGCCGGATCGGACATGGAGTGACCGCGGTAGCGATAGGTGTTGGCCTCGAGGAGCACCGGCCCCTTCCCGGACCGGGCCCAGGCGGCGCAGTCCTTCACCGCCTCGTAGACCTTGAGCACGTCCATCCCGTCCACCGGCTCGCCCCGGATGCCGTAGCCGGCGGCGCGCTTGTAGACCTCGGGCATGGGCGAGACCCGGGCGAACGCAGTCCCCATCCCGTAGCGGTTGTTCTCGCAGAGGAAGATGACCGGCAGCGACCACTTGGCCGCCATGTTCAGCGTCTCGTGGAACGCGCCCTGGTTGGCGGCGGCCTCGCCGAAGTAGCAGACCGTCACCCGGCCGTCGTTGCGGTAGCGCGAGGCGAAGGCGAGCCCGGAGGCGAGGGGGATCTGCCCGCCCACGATGCCGTAGCCGCCGAGCACGAAGTGCTCGACGTCGAAGATGTGCATCGAGCCGCCCTTGCCCTTGCAGTAGCCGGTGGCCCTGCCGAAGAGCTCGGCCATCACCATGCCGGGGTCCGCGCCCCGGGTCAGCGGATAGGCGTGATCGCGGTACGCGCCGAGCTGGTAGTCGTCGGGGCGGAGCGCCTCGGTGGTGCCGACCGCGACCGCTTCCTGCCCGATGTACAGATGGCAGAAGCCGTTGATCTTGCCCTGGGTGTAGGCCTGTGCCGCGCGTTCCTCGAAGCGCCGGATGAGGTACATCTTCCGGTACATCGAGAGGAGCAGCTCCTTGGAGTACTGAGGTGCCATGCCGGGGCGCTCCATATCGGGCCGGGGCCCGAACTTCCAAGTGTTCCGCGGCATGCCGCGCCGCGGCGGGACTTCACAGGTTTTCAGGACGGTCGGGCTCGAGGTGGAAGTTCGGAACCACCCGTACCCGTGGGGCGAGCGTTGACACCCGGCCCGAGTGTCCGGTCGCCACCAGCACCACCTCCGCCTCGGGAAAAGTCTCCCGGAAATCGTTCACGTGACCCGGCTCGTTGTCGAACGCTGCCACCAGCCGTCCCAGGGAGGCGAGCCGGGCGTGGGCGGAGCGCTTGAACGCCTCGTCCCCGATGGACGGGTCGTCCGGCTTCATCCACAGCTGCACGCCGGCGCCCGGGAGCGGGAACCCGAAGCGGCGGAGCACCTCCTCGGTCCCCGGCCGCATCCGCTCGGGGCGGGCGGTGAGGTAGACCAGCTGTACCCCGGTGGCATGGGCGCGGCGGGCATAGGCCGCTGCCCCTCGCACGGGGACGTCGTTCAGGCACGCCTCGGAGGTGAAGAACCGCTCCACCCAGTGCTTCCGGATCTGCGGCAACCAGCGGGCGATGGTGTCGGCGTCGAGGCCCGCCCTGCCCAGGGCCTCGCGGGTGTCGAACCCGGTGACCAGATGCTCGGGTTGGAAGCCCTCCAGGGCGGCGATGCCGTGAAGGGTCGCGAAGTCGCGGACGATGGCCGCCTGGCGTGGGCGGTTGTCCAGGAGCGTCGAGTCGACATCGAAGGCGACGACACCCGCGGCCCCCGCCGCCTGTGCCGCGGCGAGGATGTCGGCGAGGAGGCGCTGCCACTCCGGGTGGGGCGAGAACTGCATCGACGCCCGTCTACTGCCGGGCCCCGGGTCGCGTCGACAGCCGGCACCCGCCGGGGGCCGCGGCGAGACGGTCCGCGACGGTCGGCGAGACCTCGGTGCCTGTCGTCAGCTCGCCAGGAGGCGCGCCCGCCGGCGGACCGCTGCCTCGTGCTCGTCGAGCAGCGTCGCCAGCTCCTCCAGCTCCTCGGGCGTCATGCTGTCCAGGGCGCGGAGGACGTCCTCCATCCGGAACTCCGGATCGAGCCGGATGGCAC
>DASROG010000549.1:0-2277 GCA_035646995.1 Myxococcaceae bacterium | reverse complement strand
CTCCATGGCCGCCGCGCGGGTGGAGGCCCACCTCCGGGCGGCGGCCATGGAGCATCTCGCCGCTGGCGAGACCGAGGCGGCGGTCCGAGTGGCCGGGCGAGCGGTGGCGCTCAACCCGCTCGACGAGGCACTTCAAGAATTGCTCATCCGGAGCCTCGCCCGGAGCGGCGACCGGATCGCCGCGGAGGAACAGCTGCGCCGCTGCGAGCGGCTGCTCGCGGAGAGTCTGGGCACGAGCCCCTCGCCGGCCCTCCGTGCGGCGGTGGACGATGGCCCCCAGGCCCGCCGTGCTCCCGCCCCTGCCTCCGCTGCCACGGTGAGCGTGCTCATCGACTCCGGGAAGGCGGCCATCGACGCGGGGGCCTTCGACGCCGGAATCCAGACGCTGCGGCGGGCAATCGGCGCATGCGAGGGGCGCCAGCGCGCGACGGCGCTCCTCCGGCTCGGTGCCGCGCTGGTCCACGGCCTCCGGGGGCGCGACGAGGAGGGCGCGGTGCACCTCCATGAGGCGGCGCAGGAGTCGCGGCGAGCGGGGGATGTCGCGGTCGCCGTCGCGGCGCTTCGCGAGCTGGCCTGGGTGGACGTCCAGGCAGGACGGGTGACTGCGGAAGGGCGGCTGCGCGAGGCGATGCAGCTGGCCGGAACCGACGACGAGCTGCGCTGCGGTGTGCTGGGCGTGCAGGGGATCTTCCTCTCGGACCGCGACCGGCAGCCGGAGGCCTTCGAGGTCCTCCATGCCTCGCTCGAGGCCGCGGAGCGGGTCGGAGACCGGCGACAGGCCCTCTGGTCGCAGGCGCTGCTGGGGCGATCGGCCCTGCTCACCGGCGACCTCTCCCGTGCGTCCGACCTGTTCGCGGAGAGCATCGAGGGGTGCCGGCGCGAGCGCTGGTTCGCCTTCCTGCCGTTCCCGCTCGCGCTCGGGGCCGAGGTCGCGCTGGCCCGGGGGGAGCCGCCGGAGCGACCCGCCCGGCTGCTCGAGGAGGCGTTCGCGCTCGGCTGTGAGCTGGGCGATCCCTGCTGGGAGGGTCTGGGCGGAAGCGGGCTCGCCCGGCTGGCGCTTGCGCGCGGGGACCGCACCGGGGCCTGGGAGCATGCCGCCGACGCCCATCGCCGCTGCGTGCGCCACCCGGATCGGTACGTGTGGATCGAGGCCTGGGTGCTCCTGGGCCTGATCGACGTCGCCCGGCGCACCGGGCGGAAGGCCGAGGCGGAGGTCGCGCGCAGGACCCTCGGAGACCTCGCGGTCCGAACCGAGCAGCCGTACATGCTCTCCAGGCTGGCGTCAGACGTGGCAACGGCCCGCTGAGATCCCGGGAGCTGTCCGCCACGCGCGGATGACGCTGTGCGGCGCGTTCCGTCGAGCAACCGCTCCACCGAGCGGTGATGCGTGGATCCCGACCTGCGCGCCCCCTAGGATGCGCCGGCTTCGCGCGTCACGGGAGCTTTAGGGATTTTGCCCGTGCTCGCGAACCCGGGCGGGAGGCGAGGATGCCGGCGCCGGACACCTTTCCGCGGCTGCTCATCGAGCACGCGCAATCGCGTGGCGAGCGTCCAGCGATCCGCGAGAAGGACCTCGGCATCTGGCAGACCTACTCCTGGAAGCAGGTGCTGGAGCAGGTGCGGAGCCTCGCCGCCGGGCTGCACACGCTGGGGCTCGGCCGCGGCGACACGCTGGCGATCATCGGCGACAACCGCCCGCGGCTCTACTGGGCCATGGACGCCGCGCAGGCCATCGGCGCGGTCCCCGTTCCGCTGTACCAGGACTCGGTCGCCGAGGAGATGGCCTTCGTCCTCTCCAACGCCGAGGTGCGGATCGCGGTCGTCGAGGACCAGGAGCAGGTGGACAAGCTCCTGGAGGTGAAGGCCCGCTGCCCCAGCCTGGAGATGATCGTCTACGACGACCCGCGCGGGCTGCGGCACTACGACCGGAATCTGCTCCGCTCCTACGACGACGTGCAGGCCGCGGGGCGCGATCTCGAGCGCGGACGACCGGACTTCTTCGAGCGCGAGGTGGAGCAGGGACGGCCGAGCGACATGGCGATCATGCTCTACACCTCCGGCACCACCGGGACGCCGAAGGGCGTGATGCTCTCGCACCAGAACCTGATCGAGACCGGCCGGGGCGGCATCCAGCGGGAGCGGCTCACCGCCGACGAGGAGGTGCTGGCCTACCTCCCGATGGCCTGGGTGGGAGACAACCTCTTCAGCTACTGCCAGGGGCACGTCGCCGGCTTCTGCGTGAGCTGCCCCGAGAGCCCGGACACGGTCCTCACCGAC
>DASROG010000548.1:0-4697 GCA_035646995.1 Myxococcaceae bacterium | reverse complement strand
TCCCCACCCTGCTCGACGCCTGGCGGAACGGCGCCGAGGTCGTCTTCACCACCAAGCGCACGCGCGCCGAGCCTCTCGCTCGCCGCGCCGCCTTCGGCGGGTTCCACCTCCTCTACCACCGACTGGCCCGAATCCCCTCGCCGCTGGGGGCAGGGAACTTCTCGCTCATCGACCGCGCGGCGCTCGACGCGGTGCTGGCCATGCCCGAGCGCTCCCGGTACCTCCCCGGGCTGCGCTACTGGGTCGGCTTTCGCCAGGTGGAGATCGCCTACGATCGCCCGGAGCGCGTCGCGGGCAGGCCGAGCATGACCTTCACCAAGCTCCTGAAGCTCGCGCTGGACGGTATCTTCGGCTTCTCCTACCTCCCGCTGCGCCTCGCGACGCTGCTCGGCGCCTGCGCCTGCGCGCTGGGGGTGGTCCTGGTCGGCTGGGTGCTGGTCGAACGCTTCATCACCCACACCGCCATCCTCGGCTGGCCCTCGCTGATGATCGCGGTCTGCTTCCTGGGCGGGGCGCAGCTGGTCGCGATCGGAATCCTCGGCGAGTACCTGAGCCGGGTGTTCGACGAGGTCCGCCGGAGACCGAACTACATCGTCCGCGAGGTGCTCAGGCCGTCCGCCGGCGCCGCGGCGGAGCCCGAGCCGGACGCGTCGCCGGTGAGCCTCCAGACCCGGCGTGGGGGGCGATAGTTGCGGGAGCGGCTGGAGAGGTACGCGCCCCACCTCGTCGCGCTGGCGTATCTCCTCCTCGCGTTACCGCTGCTTCCGCAGCACGGCGTGACCTACGACGCCCCTGCGCTCTACTACGCGGGTGACCGCACCCTGTTCTTCCTGACTCACCCCCGCGTGCCCGGGGCGCTCGACTTCGCCTCGCGGCCGGAGCCCCCGGGGTTCCGCTCCTTCTTCTCCCGGGACGACGAGTGGGCGGACCCGATGCGCTACCCGGTCCTTCCCGGGCTGGTCGCCGCGATCGTCTCGGCGGTGGTGCACGATGTGTTCGGCCTCCTCGACCCGGCGGCCGCGCACCATCTCGGGCTGGTCCTCCTCCACGCGCTCGGCCTGGGGTTGTTCGCCCTCTACGCGATCCGCTTCATGGGCCTGCAGGCGGGTCTCTTCGCCGCCGTCGCGGTGATGCTCTTCCCCTCGGCCTTCGGCCACGCGTTCAACAATCCGAAGGACTGGCCCTGCGCGATGTTCTACGGGCTGGCGATCCTCGCCGCGGGCGAGGGGCTGGTCAGCGGACGCGCTCGCGACGTTCTCGCCGCGGGGCTGCTCCTGGGCATCTCGCTCGGGGCGAAGCTCAACGGCGTCTTCGTCCTGGTCACCCTCGCGCTGTGGGCCCCGATCATCTGGTTCGCGCGCATCCGCCGCTCGCCCCAGGCCGAGAAGTACCGCCTCATCGCCGCCTGCCTCGCGGCGCCGTACATCGCCGGCCTGGTGTTCCTGATCTCCTGGCCCTGGCTCTGGGATGCCTTCCCGGCGGGCATGTTCGACCGGCTGGGTCGCTACCTGAACTTCATGTTCGCCTACGGGGTGAGCCCGCGCCCCAGCTGGACCTTGCATCCGCTGAAGTGCCTCCTCTTCATGACCCCGCCGGTTGTTCTCCTGGCCTCGCTCGTCGCGCTGATCGCCTGGGTCCGCCGGCGGGATCCCGAGGCGACCACGCGGGTGGCGCTGCTGGTGATCTGGGTCGCCGTGCCGTACCTGCGGAGCATGATGCCGCACTCCAACTTCTACGACGCCAACCGGCACTTCATCGAATACGTGCCCGGCCTGTGCGCGCTCGCCGGCTGGGGCTTTGCCCAGCTCCTGGGAATGGTGGAGGACTTCGCGGGAAGGGTGAGCGGTCGGCTGCGGACCGAAGCTGGACGAAGAGCGCTCCGGATCGGGCTCTCCGGCGCTGCCGCGCTCTCGGTGCTCGTCCCGCTGCTCCGATATGCCCCGTTCGAGACCGCGTACTTCAACTTCCTCACCGGCGGGCTCGGCGGCGCGCAGGCCAGGGCGCTGTTCCGGATGCCGCCGCCCACTGATCCTCGGTCCGACGGGACGGAGGGCGACTACTGGTACCAGTCGCTCCGGGTGGCGTTCATCGAGGCCGCGCGACGCGTCCCCACGGCATCGACCATCGCGCTGTGCAACGCGCCAGAGGTGCTGGGACAGGCGAACCTCACCGGCCAGTCGCTCCGCCCGGTGCGGGTCACGAACCCCGAATGGCGGTCCGCCCCGGTGGTCTGGGTCTCGCCCCGCGAGGGCGGGGGCTGCAGCTGGCGACAGGTACGGGCACTGGAGAGCGAGCGGCCGGTCCTCCTCCGCGTCGAACGGGGCGGAGGGCTCATCTATGAGCTCCTGGGTCCCCGGTCCGATCGCCCGCTGGAGCCGGTCTCCGCGAACAACGCATACACCGGCGGCGCTTGAAAACCACCTGGGGCGTTGGCGGCGCGATCATCCGGTCGACCCAGGTGGTCTCGACGTTAGTCCTGCCGGAACGTCACCCTGGCGGTTAGTCTCCCTGCCTCCATGTCGAAGCTGAAGATCCTGCTGCTCGAGTCGATCCACCCGGTGGCCGATGGCCTGCTCGAGGCTGAGGGGTTCGAGGTTCACCGCGCCGACGGCGCCCTGAAGGAGGACCAGCTCTGCGAGCGGCTGAAGGGCATCCACCTTCTCGGCATCCGCAGCAAGACCCAGATCACCCGGCGCGTTCTCGACGCGGCCGACTCGCTGATCGCCGTGGGCGCCTTCTGCATCGGCACCAACCAGATCGCGCTCGACCACGCGATGAAGCGTGGCGTGGCGGTCTTCAACGCTCCGTTCTCCAACACCCGCAGCGTCGCGGAGATGGTGATCGCCGAGATCGTCATGCTCTCGCGGCACCTCGGCGACCGGACGCGCGAGATGCACCACGGCGTGTGGAAGAAGGTCGCCACCGGCTCCCGCGAGGTCCGGGGCAAGACCCTGGGCGTGGTCGGCTACGGCCACATCGGGAGCCAGGTGTCCATCCTCGCCGAGGACCTGGGGATGAAGGTCGTCTACCACGACGTCTCGGCCAAGCTCCCGCTCGGCAACTCCCAGGCGGTGAGGTCGCTGGAGGCGCTCCTCGAGCAGAGTGACTTCGTGACCCTGCACGTCCCCGAGACGCCCCAGACCCGGGGGATGATCGGCGCCGCGCAGCTCGCCCGGATGAAGAAGGGCGCCTGCCTCATCAACGCCAGCCGCGGCACGGTGGTTGACCTCGAGGCGCTCGCCCGGGCCATCCAGGAGAAGCGGATCGACGGCGCGGCGGTGGACGTCTACCCGGAGGAGCCCCAGTCGAACAGCTCCGAGGGCTTCGAGACCCCGCTCCGGGGCTTGCCCAACGTCATCCTCACGCCGCACATCGGTGGATCCACCCTGGAGGCGCAGGAGGCCATCGGTCGTGAGGTCTCGGCCAGCGTGGCCCGGTTCGCGCACACCGGGACGACGGTGACTTCGGTCAACTTCCCGCCGGTGGACCTCGCGCGCACGCCGGACACCTGGCGCCTGATCAACGTCCACCAGAACGTGCCCGGCGTGATGCGCGATCTGAACCGGCTGGTCTCCGACCGGAACGCCAACATCCACGCCCAGGTCCTCTCCACCAACGCGGCGATCGGCTACCTGATCATGGACCTCGACTCGGACGTGGCCGCGCAGGTGGTGGAGGACATGCGCCGCCTGCCCACCAGCATCTCCGCGCGAACCGTCTCGTAGCCCTCGACCCAGCGGTTGCCCGAGCTCCTCAGCGGGGTGTGACCACGAGATTCCGGAAGTACGCCTCGGTGGTGCGATGGGCCCACAGCGCCACGCCGCCGGCCATGGTCCCGCGCTTGAGCTCGCGGACGATGAGCGTCGGCTGCTCCGCGCCGTTCACGTAGAGCTCGGCGCGCGTGCCGGAGACCTTCACCCGCATGCGCGTCCACACCCCCGGCTGAAGGTCCACGTAGGTCTCGTACTGTCCCGGGGTCTCGTCGCGCAGCCGCTTCCAGCCGTACCCAGGGATCGACTGGTACTGCACCGCGTGGTTGCGCCGGAGCTGATCGTCGGCGCGGCCGTTGCTCGGCCGCAGGTAGATGTCCTCGGAGCTCGAGCCGCCGCCCGAGACGTGAAAGGACACGCCGATGAAGCCGCGCATCTCCGGTGGCGCATCGGGCAGGGGAGCACCGGCCACCTCCACCGCGATCTCCCCGTCCCGGAAGTCCAGCCCGTTGACGATCGCCAGGAGCACGTCGTCGGGACCGACCTCCTCGAGCGCATGCAGCCGCAGCGCACGCCGTCCCTGGTGGGTGACCGCCTCGGCCCGGGTGCGCAGGAGGGTGAGGCCCTCCGCGGATTCCAGCGGGAGCACCCGGGCTCCTGGCTGCGCCACCGTCGCTGGCCCGGACGCGGTCGCGCACCCGAGCAGCGACAGGAGCAACGAGCCCAGCGCGAGCCCTGCACGGCGCGGTCGCCTCGGCCCCGCTGTCGCGAGCGATGGGCTCCAGGAAAGGTCGGGGCGAGGCATCGGAAGCACGGTAGTGCGCGGGGCCCGTCCCTCGACTGGCCGCTGGCGGGCCTGCGGTCACCGCTCGCTGAACGGATGCAGCAGGCCGGAGGCGCTCCGCGGGGAACGGCGCTCAGGCAAGGACGGACGGCGCCGCCTCACCGGACACTCCGAGCGCCGCCAGCTGCCGGTCGTGCCACCGC
>DASROG010000547.1:0-4173 GCA_035646995.1 Myxococcaceae bacterium | reverse complement strand
AAGAATCACATCAAGCTCATCGTGGCCGCCGAGGATGCCCGGAGCCCTACTCGGACCAGAAGATCGTCGAGCTGCTCCGCGCCCAGGGCATCGACATCGCCCGGCGGACGGTGGCCAAGTACCGCGAGGTCCTGGGCGTGCTGCCCAGCAGCAAGCGGAAGCGCTATTACTGATCCCCGGGCGCCCCGGGATGTGCTAGCCCGCGGGCCCGATGCGCCTCTCAGCCCTCGTTCTTGCAGTGTCCCTGGCCCCGCTGGCTCCCGCCACGGCCGCGCCCGAGAAGGTCCTCGTCCTGGTCACCGGGGACGAGAACGGTCACCTCCTGCCCAACACCGAGGGTGACACGCCGAAGGGGGGCGCCGCCGAGACGCTCGGCTACTGGACCTCGAAGGAGGGCCACTGTGCCGGGAAGCTGGGGAAGGATGGCGCCCCGGCCTGCAAGGACGGCAAGACGCTGGTGCTCTCCACCGGTGACCACTTCAGCGGCCCGTCCATCTCCTCCGTCTTCCAGGGCGAGCCGGTGGCGGAGGCCATGGCCCGCATGGGCTACGCGGCGAGCGGGATGGGCAACCACGAGCTCGACTTCGGGCGCGAGCAGTTCGACCGGCTCCGGGACATCGGTGGCTTCCCCTACCTCTCAGCCAACGTCCGCGCCCCGACCAAGAAGAGCGACAAGGACTACGACCTCAAGCTGAAGCTGTTCGCCATCTTCCAGCGGGGCGGGGTGAAGATCGGCGTGGTCGCGCTCTCGGCGTCCAACGTGGCGAAGACGGTGATGTCGGGGCGGTTCTACGGGAACGAGGTCACCCCTTACGAGCCTGCGCTGCAGCAGGCGATCCCCGCGGTGCGCAAGGCCGGTGCGGACGTGGTCATCGTCGTCGCCGACGAGTGTCCCACCGTGCTCGAGCCCATCGTGGCCAAGCACCCGGACTGGAAGCTCGCCTTCCTCGCCGGGGGCCACTGCCACACCCCCGTGGAGCGGAAGGTGGGGACCACCCCGCTGATCGGCCCGGGCCGCTGGTGGCAGCGCTATCTCCGGGCCGAGTTGACGGTCGATTCCGCACGGCCGGCCGGGCAGCGGCTGGTGGGCCTGGAGACCAAGGTGGTGGACGTGGTCGGAGGTCAGGGCGCGCCGGCGCCGGACGCCGAGCTCGCCGCCCGGCTGCAGACCTGGCAGAAGAAGCATGACGAGTCGCTGGGGGAGAAGATCGGCTACACCCGGAGCGGCATCGACACCAACTCTCCGACCCTCTTCGCCTGGTACGGGCGCGGCATCCGCGAGCGAACCGGGGCAGACCTCACGGTGCTGAACCGGAAGGGCTTCCGTGGCGGAGTCCAGCCCGGGCCGATCACCGCCGCCGCCGTGTACAGCGTGATGCCCTTCGACAACTCGGTGATGACCGTGAAGGTGAAGGGGAAGGACCTGCCCTCGATCCTCGAGAACCCCGCGGCGGTCTACGACGGCGCGTCGAAGAAGGGCAGCGGCTGGACGGTGAAGGGCAAGCCGGTGGAGCCGGAGGCCACGTACACCGTGGCCACGCTCGAGTACCTCTACTTCGGCGGCGACAACTTCCCCTTCGAGCGGCTGGATCCGAATCCGACCGAGACCGGAGTGGTGGCCCAGACGCCGGTCATCGAGTGGACCCGGAAGCAGGGGACCACGGCGGACAAGCCCCTGGAGTCGATCCTCCGCTGAGCCGAAGCCCCCTCGAGGACGGAGCGGGGATGGGTCGCGAGCTCGGCGCCCGCCGGCCTCCGAAGCCCTAGCGCGGGCCGGAGGTCCGTGGCGCGGGTGGCCGGATCTCCTGGACCAGCCGGTCCGCCCCGTACACCACCCGCAGGGCCTCGGTGAGCGCGCGGCTGTCCACCGCGACGGTGCGGTTGTTCCGCACGTCGAATCCGTAGTCACCGCCGAGCGAGGGCAGGTTCCCGTCGAACACCAGGCCCACGATCTCCGCGCTGCGGTTGATGACCGGCGACCCGGAGTTGCCCCCGATGATGTCGTTGGTGGTGACGAAGTCGAACGGCGTGGTGAGGGTGAGGCGGTCCTTCGCCTTCAGCCACGAGGTGGGCAGGTCGAAGGGAGGCTCCCCGGTCGCCCGGGTGAAGGCCCCGGCGAGCTCGGTGAAGGGCGGCACCTGGACCCCGTCCTCCCGGGTCCAGCCCCGGACCGAGCCGTACGAGAGCCGCGGGGTGAACGTCGCGTCGGGGTAGTGGCTGGTCCCCTCCAGCTGGAAGCGCGCCCTGGCGATGAGCTCGGAGCTCTTCCGCACCACCGACTCCACCCCGTCCTCGTACGCCCTGCGCGCGCTGCGCATGTCCGGGTCCAGCCGGCGCACGAAGACGATCATCGGGTCGTCCGAGGCGGCCACCGCCGCCGGCCCGCCGTTCCACAGCGAGCGCCGCAGGCCCACGTCGTAGAGCTTGGTGCCCTGAACGAGGCGGGAGGCGAGCTGGCGCGGCGAGTCCTTCCCCAGCACCTTCTTCACGTAGGCGTGGTCCGCCCCGAGCTCCTCGCGCATCTTGGTGAGCCCGAGCGTGAGCAGCTCCACCTCCAGCTCCGGGTAGATCGGCGCCTTGCTGAAGGTGACCAGCTCGGTCGCTGGCAGCCGGGCGTCGGTGAACTCGCGGTACCGCTCGACGTCCGGCTTCTGCCGCTCGGCCACGCCCCAGACGAGGTTCCGCGCGATGCCGAACAGCTCCGAGAAGTACTTGCTCTCCGATCGGATCCAGGTCGTCTCCCGCTCCAGCTTCTCCTCGGTCCTGGTGGCCCGGGCGATCGCGTCCCAGGCCCCACCGACCTCCTTCTGCAGCGCGGGCACCTTCGCCACCCGGGCCCGGAGCGCCTGCTCCTCCTTCACCTTGGCGGCGAAGAACGCGGGATCGGTCAGCGCCTCCCGCTTGCCCACCCAGCCCTTGTACGCGTTCTCCACGCCGAAGAGGGTGGCCCGGCTGATCCGGCGAGCCTCGGTGCCGCGCTCGGCGAACTGCGCCACCCAGCCGCGCTCCTGGGCCAGCCGGGCGAGCTTCAGGGGAATCAGCTCGTCCCGGAGCGAGGCGAGCTGCGCCACCGTCAGCAGCCGACTGGTCTTGCCCGGGTTGCCGGAGACGAAGGTCAGCTCTCCCTCCCGGGGCCCGGCGTCGCTCCACCGGAAGTGCTCGGGGGTCTGCAGCGGCTTTCCGTCCTCGTAGACGCGGAGGAAGGCCACGTCGAGGTCGTAGCGGGGGAAGTTGAAGTTGTCGGGGTCGCCGCCGAAGAAGGCGATGGACTCCTCGGGGGCGAAGACCAGCCGCACGTCATTCTTCCAGCGCCGGTAGGTGTACAGCTGGTACTGCCCACCGTGGTACAGGGTGACCACCTCGCACCGCAGCTGCTCCGAGGTCTGGCAGGCCTTCTCGATCCGGGCGAACTCGGCCCTCTGCGCGGCGAGGAACGCCGCACCCGAGAGCCCTCGGGTCGCCCCCTGGACTCGCTGGGTGACGTCCTCGACGCCGATCAGCTGGTTGATCTCCATCCGCGGGCAGGTCCGCTCCTCGGCCTGGGTCCGGGCGTAGAACCCGCCGGCGGTCAGGTCCTGCTGCGGGGTCGAGAGGTCCTGGATGCATCGGCGCGCGCAGTGGTGATTGGTCATCACCAGCCCGTCCGGGCTCACGAAGCTCCCGGAGCAGCCGAGGGCCAGCCGCACGCTGGAGAGGCGCACGTGGTCCAGCCACGCCTTGTCGGGCGTGAAGCCGTACGTCTTTTGGACGCGGGCCGAGGGGAAGTTGTCGAAGGTCCACATCCCCTCCTCTGCGCGGAGGGCAGGGGCGGCGACGAGGAGGAGGAGCAGGGTCGAAGGGAGGAAGCGGGTCATCTGGAGGGGGCCGTCCCGTAGGTGGGACAGACGCTCATGTCAACCGAATCTGGGCCTCGAGCAGGTCCGGCAACACCCGCCGGCCCAAAGCAACCCAGGGGCAGGCCAGGATCGTCCCTCTGACAGGAGGTCGGCCCGTCCCCTGCAAGCAAGCTGGCTCTCGACATGCGCTCCCTGCTCCTCGGACTAACCCTGGTGCCTGCCATCGTCCAGGCCGCGCCCGTTCTCGTCCCCCTTTCCCGCGGCATCGAGCTGCGCACCCAGGCGCTGGCCGACCCCGCCGCGGCGGACCTGGTGGTCCAGTCCCGGCTGCTCGCGG
>DASROG010000546.1:0-12694 GCA_035646995.1 Myxococcaceae bacterium | reverse complement strand
GCCGGAGACCCCAGACCGCGACGAGGGGAACCACGAGGCCTGCACGCAGGTCGGGCCCCGCGGGCGCGCGGCTCGCCCAGAAGAGGACGATGGGCAGAGGCGCGAGGCTCCAGTACGGATCGTAGAGGCTCGAGTTGTCGTGCCCCACGCTGAAGCCGAAGACGACCAGGGTCGCCGCGACGTCGGCGAGCGCAGCAGCCCAGAGCGGGCCGAGGCCACGGAGGGCCCATCCGCTCGCGAGCGCGACGCCGAGAGCTGCTGCGTAAGCGACGCCCACGGCAGCGAGCGCACGGGAAGGAGCGGGGGAGGAGAGCGCGGCTGGCGCGGACATGAGGCGCGGCCGCTCGACGATAGAGCAGCCGCGTTCGCGCGCGATGGAAAAGATGAGTCCTTCTAATGAGACCCCTCGACGGCCCGGGGACGGAGCGGTTACTCGACCGCCTTCGTTCTGGAGCTGGAACCCTGAGCCGACGCCTGGGTCGTGCTCCGCCCTGTCAGAGATGCCCGAACAACCATCGTCGTCCCTCGTCCTCCCGGTGCCCTGGGAGGACTTCTTCAGCCACGCCCCACTGCCCATGGGAGTCCTCGCCCGGAAAGGCGAGGACGCACGCTTCCTCGAGGCCAACACTGCGAGCGCGGCCCAGCTCGGGAAGGAACCTTCCCAGGTCGCGGGCCGGACGGCGCTGGAGCTCGGGATTCCCCCCGCGCTGGTCCAGGGGTGGCTCATGGCCCTGGAGGCCGTGCACCAGCTGGGCAAGCCACTGGACGTGCGCTGGCAGCTCTCGACCGACCACGGGCTGCGGACGTTCACCAGCCGGGTCCTTCCATTCCCGGACCGGGAGGCTTCCACCCAGCACTTCGGCCACATCACCCAGGACTGGACCGGCGCCCGCGACGTGTCGATCGACGACGCGGCGGAGCGGGAGCGGCTCGCCGGCGGGCTGGCCGCGGCCCTGGCGGAGGAGATCGAGGCCCCGCTGGAGCAGCTCCTCGGGCTCATCGGGATCGTCGCCGACGAGGTCGGCGCCCTCGCCGACACCGACCCGACGCTGGAGCTCGAGGAGTGTGGCCGGGTGCTCGCCTCGGCGATGCTCCTGGCTCGACGGGCGCACCTGCCGATTCACGAGCTCCGCGAGTTCCTGCGCCCGGTGCCGTACTCGCCGGGTCCCGTCGACGCCGGCGATTGCATGCGGAGCGCGCTCCGGCTGGTGAGCTCCCAGGTGAAGCGCTCGTGCGGCATCCGGACGGAGATCCTGCCCGCGACGCTGGTCCAGGCCGACGAGCCGCGGCTGCGTCACGCTCTGGTCCGCGTGCTGCTCGAGACCGCTCGTGGCCCGGGAACGGCCCATGCGCGGCTGGGCGATCTGGTCCTCTCGATGACCCGGGACGTCTCCGTGCTCGAGCTGGTCATCACCCGGACGGATCGCTGCCCGCTGCCGCAGGGCGATCTGGGGACCTGCGAGCGGCTGGTCCGGGAGGCCGGCGGGCTGCTCCGGGTGGAGTCCGGAGTCGGGCCCGGCTTCCGGGTGCGGATCGCGCTGCCGCTGGTGCATCTCCGCGGCTGAGACGCGGCTAGAGCCGGACGACCACCTTTCCGAAGTGCGCGCCCGAGGCGAGGTGGCGGTAGGCCGCCGGAACCTCCTCGAAGCCGAAGACCCGATCGATGATCGGCCGGATCCTCGTGGCCGTCAGCGCGCTCACGAACCGCTCCAGCATCTCCACCGAGCCCACGTAGACGCCCGCGATGCGGAGGGCGTGGTGGAAGATGGCGTAGGTGTTCACCGGGCCGCTGGTTCCGGTCAGCACTCCGAGGATGCTCATCGTCCCCCCGTACCGGAGCGCGGCAGTGGACTGGTCGAACGTACCCGGCCCGCCGACCTCGACCACCAGATCGACGCCTCGATCTCCGGTCCACGCCTTCGCCGCCTTGCCCCAGGTCGGTTCGGCCCGGTAGTCGATGACGTGGTTCGCCCCCAGCTCCTGCGCTCGGCGTCGCTTCTGCTCCGAGCTGGAGGTGACGATCGTCCGGGCCCCGGCGGCTTTCGCCAGCTGCAGCGCGAAGACCGACACTCCTCCGGTGCCCTGGACGAGGACCGTCTCTCCCGGCTTGAGCGAGGCCGACTCGAAGAGCGCGTTCCAGGCGGTGAGGCCCGCACAGGGAAGCGTCGCGCCCTCCTCGAAGCTCAGGTCATCGGGTAGCCGCACCCAGGCGGTCTCGGGCAGTGCCACCTCCTCGGCCAGCATCCCGTCCCGACCGCCGCCGAGCGCGTTGGCGTGGTGGAAGTCGGAGAGGGACCCGGAGATCCAGGTGGGGAAGAAGCTGGCGATCACCCGATCCCCCACCTTCCACCGGCTCGCCGCCTGGCCGACCTCGACGACCTCCCCTGCGCCGTCGGAGAGGGGGATCACCGGGGCTGACCGCTTCACCGCATTCCGCGCGATGGTCAGGTCCCGGTAGTTGAGCGAGACGGTCCGCACGCGGACGCGGACGTCGGACGGTCCGAGCGGCGGGGAGGGCCGCTCGACGAGGGTGAGGGAGTCGAATTCGGCCCGGGGTCGGAGCTCGTAGGCGCGCATCCCCTCCTGATGCAGTCTTGGCTGCGCCGGCGCAAGCACCTCCCCGGTTACCGAGGGAGACACCTCCCGCCACCCGGGCATCCACTCCTGAACAGCGCCCGGGCGAGGCCGCATGCCCGGTCGCTGGTGAAAGCGTGCGGCGTGAGCGATGGCTCGTCGCGGACGCCGAAACGGGGGCGACGATGCCGGATCGGAGCACCGCCTTTCTCTTCGACCTCGACGGGACCCTCGTCGACAGCGTGTACCAGCACGTGCTCGCCTGGCGCGAGGCGCTGGACGCCGAGGGAATCGCCCTCTCGGTCTGGCGAATCCACCGGAAGGTGGGGATGAGCGGGGGTCTGCTCACGAACCTCCTCTTGCGCGAGACGGGAGTCGCGCTCGACCCGGAGAGGATCGAGCGACTCCAGAGACGTCACGCGCAGGCATACCGGAAGCACGTCGACGAGGTCCGTCCACTTCCCGGAGCCCGCGCGCTCCTGGATGCGCTGACCGCGGCGGAGATCCCCTGGGCGATCGCCACCAGCGGCCGTCTCGAGACGGCGGGGCCGGTCCTGAGCAAGCTGGAGATCGACATCGACCGCGTTCCGGTGATCACCCGGGACCAGGTGCGGCACGCAAAGCCGGACCCCGACCTCTTCCTCGCGGCGGCGGACCGGATCGGAGCGGATGCCCAGGACGCAACCGTCGTGGGCGACGCGGTCTGGGACATGCTCGCCGCGCGCCGGGCGCGGGCTCTCGGGATCGGGCTGCTCTCGGGTGGCTACGGGCAGGAGGAGCTCGAGCGAGCGGGGGCGTACCGAGTCTTCGCCGACCCGCGCGACCTCCTGGACCACCTCGACGAGGTCGGTGGCCGACGCTGACGCCGATTTCGGGGAGTCCGTGGAGAGCCGGATTCGGTAGGTTCTCGGAATGCGCGCACTCCTCACCGCCTGCGTTCTGGCAGCGCTGCTCCTCGGTTGCTCCTCCGGAACCGCCGGGCCTCCAGGCCCGAAGGGAGACCCGGGGCCGGCAGGTCCGCCAGGCCCCGCTGGCGAGGCAGGCCCGCAGGGGCCGCCGGGAGCGCAGGGCCCGCCGGGAAACGTCGACCCGAACGTCACCGCCTTCATCACCAGGTTTGGCGACGGAGGAACAGGGGAACCGCCTTCGCTCACGGGCAGCTGCTCCCCATCGCCCAGAACACGGCGCTGTTCTCGCTGCTGGGCACGAAATACGGGGGCAACGGAACCACCAACTTCGCGTTGCCCGACATGCGCGGCCTCGAGCCGGCCGGCGTGAACTACGTCATCTGCCTCGGCGGAATCTATCCCGCGCGGAACTGAAGGCGTTCCGACTCGAGCTTCGACCCTCGCCGAGAAGGCCCACCTCGCGCTCGAGCGCGGCGAGCAAGTCTTCGAACAGCCCGGACCGCGCCGCCCCGTGCTCGAAGCGCTGAAACGGATGACCGCGGTCAGTCGAGGTCCAGCGACTGGAAGACGCCCGCGGCGTCGAGCACCGTGCCCCAGACCTTGTGAGATGCCTGATGCTCGGACATCCCGAAGCTCAGCGGCACGCCGAGTCCCACGTCCAGGCCGCGGATGGTCTCCAGAGCGTTCACCAGCTCCTCGGTGGAGAGGTGCGTCCCCGCACGCCGCAGCCCCTCGACCAGGAGGTTGCCGGTCACGTAGCCCTCGAGCGACACGAAGTCCGGCCTCTCACCCGGGGCATGCTTGGCGAGCGCCTCGCGGTAGCGAATCCCGACCGTGCTCTGGCCGGTGGGAAGTGGCACGACCTGGGTCACGATGACGCCCGGGGGGTAGCGGGGGCCGAGCTGGACCAGCTCCTCGGCGAGCGCCTGGCTTCCCACGAAGGAGACGTTGCTGAAGATCATCCCCGGGCGCTGGTCACGGACCTTCTCGATGAAGCGGGCCGCGGGCCGGTAGGTGGCGACCATCACCACCGCCTCGACGCTCTTCTTCTCCTCGAGGATGCGGTCCACCGCGTCGATCACGTCGGCGGTGTTGCGCTTGTAGCTCACGCGGAGGATGGAGCCCGGAGCACGCTTGTAGTGCCGCATCGCCTTCGCCACACCCTGGAACCCGGCCTCGCCGAAGGCGTCATCCTGGGCGAAGACGGCGATGTGCTCAGGCCGGATGCGCCGCACCTCGACCAGGTAACGCACGGTCGCTGCGGTTTCCTCGACGTAGCTCGCCCGGTAGTTGAAGACGTACCGGTCGGGCGGGTCCTTGCGCAGGAGCGACGCACCGGTGAAGGGCCCGAAGAACAGCATCTTCCGCTCGAGCGCGTAGGGCACCGCCACCGCCGCCGTCGGCGTCCCGACGTTCCCCACGAAGCCGAACACCCCGCGCTGCTCCGCGAGGTCGCGCATCACCTCCTGGGTCCGGGTGGGCTCGTATCCGTCGTCGATGGCCAGCAGCTTCAGCTTCCGGCCGTTCACTCCGCCGGCCGCGTTGGCCTGCTCGAAGGCCAGCTCGACGCCGATCCTCATCTGTCGGCCGAGCTCCTTCGAGGCTCCGGTGAGGGGGGCCGCCATGCCGAGCGTGACCTCGGTGTCGGTGACGCCGGCGATCACCGGGGCGACGGCGCCGTGCGGAGCTGCAGCGGACGCGGGCGCGGCCGTGGAAGGCACCGCCTCGGGTGCGCGCAGGCGCTGAATGACGCCGAGCCGGCTCGCAGCCGCGGCGAGACCGCCTCCGACGACGACCGCCAGCAGCACCAGCAGCGCCGTGCGCATCGATGGGCTCTGCTTCCGCTCGTGCCGGATGCTGGAGAAGGGAGCGGTGTGGCGCGACGAGCCCTCGCCGCTGGCATGGGGCCCGGTCTGGGGCGCGGTCCGTGGACCCGAAGGATGGGTTGCCCGTGGGCCCGAGGTGGGCGGGGCGTGCACCGGGAGCTCGGCGCTCTCGGGACGACGTGCCGTCGCGGTGGCGCTGGCCGGGCCCCGCGGCGCGGCTGGCGGATGGATCGGGGACACCGGGCGGGGGGCCACGGGCACGGACTTCTCGGCGCCCGGAGCCGGGGGAGGCGACGGGACCGGCCGTGGTGCCGAAACCTGAGGAGCCGGTGGAGGCGTCCGGACCGACTCGACCGCTCGGAGCGCCGGCGGAGCGCCCCGTCCGGGCGTGATCCCGAGTGCGGCGGCGAGGGAGAGCCAGGGCTGATCGATGGTGCGGCGAACGCTGCGCGGACCGACCTCCACCTCGTACCGGCCCTGGAGGTGGCCCAGGATGCGTCGCAGCGCCTCGACACCTTCCGAGTCCTCCAGATGCGCGTCGGTGATCTCACCGCTCTCGAAGAAGACCGCACCCTGCAGGTCGGACTCCCCGGGCGGACCGAGGAAGACGCGGACCACGGTGGCCTGTCCTCCGCGACAGCAGGCGTCGAACACGTCGACGAGGCGGGCATCCTTGAGATCGCCGGACCGAAGCGGAGCGCTCATCCCTGGAATTGTACCGTCAGGCGCGGCGAGGACTGCTGGGTGGTCGAGGCGACCACGTCCGGCGCCGAGGCGAGACGATCGGGGCAAGTGTGTGCCTCGACGATCAAATCACGATCGACATGTCGCACGTTGCAGCGAACGGCGGTGCGGATCGTCCCGAGCGGGGGCCGATCGGGCCCGGGGAGGTGCGGAGATCCGCGCCTCTGTCGCGCGTCCCACCACCGATCCACCCGCGCGGGCCCCTCACGCCGGCCTCGCGCCCGACCGATCCAGGAGCGCCTGGACCAGGCACCGCAGGGCGGGTGAGGCGAAGCCGGTCGTCTTTCTCGGTGCGAAGGCTCCCAGGACCAGCGCACCGATGACGAAGGCCAGCACGGCACCGCCATCCTGCTCGGAGAGGCGGCCACCCGAACGCCTCTGGATCGCCGCGATCTCCGTATCCACCAGCCGACGCACCTGTCCGAAGAGCGCCTGATCGCGAACCGCCTCCGCAAGCAAACCGACCCAGCAGCGGGCCGCGACGAGGTCGGCGGTGCCGTCGAGCCCCACCGCCCCGTCGAGGTAGGCGAGGAGTGGGTCCGCGGACCGCTCCTTCGCGCCCACCCGCGTCCGGAAGCGGAAGAGGAGCTCGTCCAGCAAGCTCGACAGGAGCTCCGCCTTGTCGGCGAAGTAATGATGCACCAGGCCAGGAGCGATGCCCGCCCGGGCAGCCACCGCCACGATCGTCGCTCCCTCGTAACCGTGTTCGGCGAGTACCTGGGCGAATGCCCTCACGATTTCGGCTCGCCGCTTCTCCCTCAGGCTCGGTCGTCCCATAGATTGGTTGTAGCACCAATCTATGCTGTGCATCCTTGTCACTGGAGGCGACGGCCATGACCGAGGTGATCTTCGACGAGCGCGGCTTCGGTACGGCAGAGCATCGGATCCCCTGGACGGACCTGCGAGCGCTGGGAATCAGGACCACCGCCGCCGGACCGTGGGTCGAGGACGTCTTCTGGATGTTCCTCTCGCGGCAGGGCGTCTTCGAGATCCCAGGCCAGGCGATGACCGGAGCGCAGCTCGAGGCGCTGCAGGCCCATCTCGGGGGCCTCGACAACGGGAAGATCATCCGGGCCATGGGATGTGCCGAGGACCACATCTTCCGGATCTGGCACCCGGACGCGGGCCGCAGCCGGTGGGACGATGCACGGTGTCGCACCCGCTTCGGCGCGCTGGTCCAGCGACTCGGCGGAGACGCGAGCGCGGCGGGCGGGACGTTCGAGGTGCTGGCCACGGCCTGGGGTGAGCCGGCCCGCCGGTACCACGACCGCGAGCACCTCGCGGAGTGCCTACACCAGCTGGACCTGGCAGCCGCTGGAGGAGCGTCCACGGACGTCGTGGAGTTCGCCCTGTGGTTCCACGATGCGATCTACGTCGCCGGGGCGCGCGACAACGAGGAGTCGAGCGCGAGGCTTCTGGTCGAGGAGTGCGGCCGTCTCGGGCTCGATCGAAGCGTGGCCGAGGCGGCTGCGGCGCTCGTCCGGGCCACGGTACACGAGGCGTCCGCGGACGAGCCTGGACCGGACGAGGCACTGATGCTCGACATCGACCTGTCCATCCTCGGCTCCGACCCTCTCCGTTTCATGGAGTACGAGTACGCCATCGAGGAAGAGTTCCAGAAGACTCCCCGGATGAGGTTCCGGATCGGGCGGGGCCGATTCCTCGCCTCGCTCCTCGCCCGCCCGCGGATCTTCTGCACCGAGGTCTTCCGGGAGCGGTACGAGGAGAGGGCGCGGGAACAGCTGTCCGCGCTCCTGGAGAGCCCCAGGTACCGGGCTTTCCGCCTCATCCGCTGGCTGCGGCATGGGGGGAGGGTGGAGCGTGGCCCCGGCGCCCACTAGCCTCGCGCGCATGACTCCACTGAAGCTGACTGCTCTTGCCCTGGGAGCCGTGCTGACTGCCTGTGCCACTCCGGCCTCGTCCGTCCGGCCCTCGGTCATGCCCATCGAGGAGGCGCTCGTCGACAACGGGGGAGTCGTCCTCTACGTCAAGTCGGTCGGGCACGGGCCACCGCTGGTGGTGGTGCACGGGGGGCCGGGCGCCTCGCACGACTACCTGCTGCCGAACCTGTACCGGCTCGCCACGAGCTACCGACTGATCTTCATCGACGAGCGCGGCTCGGGCCGCTCGCCTCGCCTCCAGGACCCCAGGCAGTACACCGTGGAGAAGATGGCCGACGACGTCGAGGCCGTACGAACGGGCCTGCAGCTCGGGAAGATCGCGCTGCTCGGCCATTCCTACGGCGGGGTGGTCGCGCAGGCCTACGCCTTCAAGTACCAGGCAAACCTGAGCCACCTGATCCTGG
The DNA here is from genome assembly GCA_035646995.1 of Myxococcaceae bacterium. Classification (GTDB taxonomy): domain Bacteria; phylum Myxococcota; class Myxococcia; order Myxococcales; family Myxococcaceae; genus RPRB01. Next base: position 4,337 of record DASROG010000546.1, on the reverse strand, counting down.
CCAGCACCTTCTCCAGCACCCGTGCCCTCAACGAAGCTCTGGCTCGCCTGAAGCGGGCGATGCCGTCCGACCGACGCGCGCGGCTCGAGGCGCTGGAGAAGGCCGGTCTGTTCGACAAGGGCGAGATCTGGGAGCACAACCGGTACACGGACGAGTACGCCAAGCTCGCGTGGGGCGTGGGCTACTTCCCGGCCCTCTACGGCGCACGCCCCGATGCCAACTACGATCCGCTCGAGGGGAACACCAAGAACTCCTGGGAGCTCTATCGCGAGATGTGGGGCTCCCACGGCGAGTTCGTGGTCGACGGCAACCTGAAGGAGGTCGAGTGGCTGGACCGACTCCCCGAGATCAAGGCGCCGACGCTGATCGTCGTGGGCGACCACGACCAGTCCGACCCGGGGATGTCTCGTGAGATGAACGCCAGGATCTCTGGCTCGAAGCTGGTCGTCCTCCCCGACTCCGGCCACATGACGTTCGTGGATCAGCCGGAGCTGTTCGTCCGGTCGATCCGCGAGTTCGTCCGCTGACGCGACACCCGGAACGCGTGCTCAGCGCAGCTCGGTGAAGGTGACTCGAACCCGGTGCAGCCCGTCCGTGCCGGGGATCTCGCCGAGATCTTCCCAGCCGTCGACCTTTCCCTGGAAGGTGTAAGGCGTGGAGGCCCGGGCGCGGGTCTCGATCTCGGCCGCGGGGAAGGCGAAGTAGAGCGGCGCCGGGGTACCGGCCAGGTAGTGCCCGAAGAGGAACATCACCAGGGCGTGCTCGTGCGAGTGGAAGCTCGACTTCCACTCGTTGCACTTCGCGGTGTCGCTCGAAGGCCAGTTGAACACCGGGGCGCCGGCCGCGGTGATGCCGGGGATGATCTCCCGGATGGCGTTCTTCGTGTCCACGAACTCGTTGCGCCAGTGGGTCGAGGTGTCTGCCGCCACCGGGATCCACTTCGGATCGTGGAGGGCCAGGGTCGCCGCCAGCTGATCGGCCTCGGCGAAGGCCCACCAGTCAGAGCCGTAGTCGTCGGTGGTGGGGGAGGTGGGCTGCTTCTTCCACCGACCGCTGGCCGCGTCGAGCGCCCGGGTGAGCGTGCCGTCGGTCCAGGTCACGAGGAAGTCGCGGAACGGTCGATCCACGAGCCGCTTGTCGATCTGGGTGAGGGCCCAGTGCGCCTTCAACATGTGGCCGTAGTCGCTGTGGAAGCTCCGGTAGAACCCGAGCGAGCTCACGTTTCCCCAGAAGAGCCCGTCGGAGAAGTGCCGGTCGCGGAGTGCCAGCGCAAGGGTGCGCAGGTCGGCCAGCATCCGGTCGCGATCGGCCTGCTGGGTGCGGACCGGCTGGACCAGCAGCATGAAGGCGGTGATGGGATCGAGCTGCGACACGATGTCGTTGCCGTTGCCGTTGAGGAACGCCTCCTGCGTCAGTGAGGCGTTCATGCCGTCGCGGATCCGCTGGCCGGCGGTGTCGAAGTACGTCGAGGGATCGAAGAAGAGCTGACGGGTCTCCTCGACCCTGGTCTCCGCCTCGGCGTCACGAGTCACGAAGAAGTACGCGGCCGGACCCATCACCGTGTACGCGCCGTCCTGGGTCAGCTTCGCGCCGGAGCCTGAAGCGTTGCCGGCCTCGTCGAGGTCGGCGAACCAGCCGCCCACGGTGGTGTCCCAGGCGTGGTCGAGGATCCACCGGTTGCCGGCGCGCGCGAGCGCGAGCTTCTCCGGGTCGCCGGTCAGGAGGTACTCGACCGCGTACCCGAAGGTCTGGCGGCCCAGCATGCGCGGCTTCCGGCCCGTCCTGTTGGTGAGCGCGCCGGTCATGGTCCGCCAGGTCGGGAAGTTGCCCTCGGGGGTGCCCTTCGCCTCGGGCATCGCCCAGTAGGGCTCGAGGTCCTGCTGCAGATGGCCCTGGCCGCCGAGCGGGTCGTTCCACACCAGGGGCGCGAGGGCAGCCGGGGCACCGCCGGCCGGCGGCGGAGCGTAGGCGTACGGGTCGGGCGTGGTCGGCGCGCTCTTCTCGCCGCAACCGAAGAGAACGACGACGAGCGCCGAAAGCAGGAACCTCCGGCGGAGGGGCAGGAGCATCGCGCCGCCTTAGTCGCTCGGCGGCCGTGCCACCACCTCTCGACGCGCCCGCGGCTCACGTCCGGGCCTTGCGACGCGGTGGTTGAACCAGCCAGGCAAGCGTGCCCTCACCCGCCGTTCGCCGGGTGGACGCCCGCCGCCCCTCGTTGCTGTCCGGTTGGAGCGGCGCCACCGGGATTCCGATTCCGGGGAGCGACCCGCGATGAGACGACGCTTCGCCGTCCAGGCGATGGCTTTCCGGGTCCCTCGACGCTCGTCATTCGTCCATCCTCCGCCGCTTGACGGCGGACGTGGCCCGCGCCTCGAGCAGAGGGGCGGCCTCGGCTGCGCGCTGCTCCAGCGCCTCGACGAAGGCCCGGACGCGACCGGTGCGCTGCACGTCGTGGTGGAGCACCAGGTACACGTCGTCGTGCTCGAGCGGCTCGTCGGGCCAGAGGCGCACCAGGTCGGGGAGCGGGTCGGCCAGCCAGCAGTGGAGCGCTCCGATGCCGATGCCCCGGGCCACTGCCTCGACGAGGTTGGACATGTTGTTGCTGCGCAGGACGTACCGTGCATCGGGAAGCGGCCGCGACCAGGTCCGCATCCACTCCTCGGGGGCGACGAAGTCGTGGCCGCGGAGCGAGGTGGGGCGGGGTGGCACCGGTCGCCGAGCGAGGTACTCGCGGGCAGCGTAGAAGGTGGCCGCGACTCGCGCCACACGGCGAGAGACGAGCTCGCCGGAATCTGGCCGGACGTAGCGCACGGCCACGTCCGCCTCCCGGCGCCCGATGTCGAGGCGGGCGCCGCTGGTGATGAGGTGCACGCGGATGTCGGGGTGCCGCTCGTGAAGCGCCTGGATCGCCGGGAGCACCAGGGCACGCGCGAGCGCGTCGGTGGTCGTGACCCGGAGCAGGCCGGAGACGGTGCGATCGGCCCCCAGCGCTCGTCGCTCCAGGGTCAGAGCGGCTTCCTCCATGCGCTCGGCGGCCTCTCGGAGCCCTTCGGCGGCCTCGGTGAGCACGTACCGGTCGCGCACCCGCTCGAACAGGGTGAGCCCGAGCTCCTCCTCCAGCGCGCGCACGCGGCGTCCGACCGTCGTGTAGTCCACGCCCAGCCGGCGGCCCGCGGCCGCCAGCGTTCCCGCGCGCATCACGGCGAGAAAGGTCCGGATGTCCTCCCAGTCCGCCATGCCATGCGTTCTTGCATGGTGGGCGGGCAAGAATCCAGGGGGAACGACCCAGGAAGGCATGCATCCATGCAACATGGAAACGATCGAGCTGGGCCCTCCATCGGCAGCGGCCGCCCGCGAGGTGGCGCCGACCGCCTCTCCGCGCTGGACGCTGGTGGCGACGAGCTTCGGCCTGGGGATGGCGCTCCTCGACGTGACGGCGGGAAACGTGGCGGTGCCGAGCATCCAGAGGGACCTCGGAACGGGAATCGCCGGGCTGTCCTGGGTCATCGATGGCTACACGCTCGCCTTCGCCAGCGCACTGCTCCTCGCGGGAGGTCTGGGTGATCGGCTCGGGGCGCGCCGTGTCTTCGCCAGCGGTCTGGTCCTGTTCACGGCCGCGTCGCTGCTCTGCGGCGTGGCGCCCACCGCAGGACTGCTCATCGGCGCGCGCATGTTGCAGGGGTTGGGCGCGGCGCTGTTCATGCCCTCGTCGCTGGCGCTGCTGGCGCGGGCGTACCCGGATCCACGCGAACGGGCCCACGCCATCGGTTTCTGGAGCGCGCTGACCGCGATCGCCGGAGGGAGCGGGCCGCTGGTGGGCGGGGTCCTGACCTCGACGCTCGGCTGGCGCAGCATCTTCCTGGTGAATCTGCCGCTGGGGATCACCGGACTCCTCCTCACCGCGCGGTTCGTCCCGCCGACTCAGGCGACCCGGTCGCGGACACTCGATCTCCCGGCGCAGCTGGTGGCGGCTCTGTCGCTGGCAAGCGTGACCTGGGCGCTGGTCGAGCGCTCCGAGCGAGGTTGGGGCTCCCCAGCCATCCTCGGTGCGCTGGTGGCCGGGCTCCTGGGGCTGGTGCTCTTCGTCCGGATGGAGAGCACCGCGGCCGAGCCGATGCTTCCGCCGCGGCTGTTCCGGCACCGGACGTTTGCCACGACCTCGGCGGGTGCGCTGCTCTACGCGGCGGCGTTCTTCGGCGGCTTCCTCGTCCTGTCGCTCTATTTCCAGCGCGTCCGGGGCGAGCCGGCGGCCCTCGCGGGGCTGCACATCAGCGCCATCACGGCGAGCTTCTGCGTGGCGAGCATCGTCGGCGGAAAGATCGCGGGGCGTCACGGGC
>DASROG010000545.1:0-2391 GCA_035646995.1 Myxococcaceae bacterium | reverse complement strand
CTGTGCTGGAGGGCAGGGGCGGGGTGACGATCTCCGGCTGCTGATCGCCCTTGCGGCGCCGCTTCGGAGCGTCCTGCCCCGGTCCCGCGGCGAGTGCCAGCTCGCGGGTCCAGGCCGGGTCGGCACCGGGGGGCAGCGGAGCGGCCGCGGCCTCCTTGCCTCGCTCCAGCGCCTTGCTCTCCGATTCCCGGGCCAGGCGCACCGCCTCCTCGGCCACGGCCTCCGCCTCCAGCGCCTCGGCCTCGGCCTGGCTCAGCTCCTCCTCGTCCGCCTCCAGCTGGGCGAGGAACGCCGCCTCCTCCAGCTTCGCCGCCGCCCGCACCTCGGTCCGTGCGGTCCAGCCCTTCTTCTGCGCCGCCCACAACCCGGCGAGCGCCGTCCTCGCCCGGGCCGCGGCCTCGGCGAGCAGATGGCCCACCGCCACCACCGCCCGGAGGAGCGCGAACTGCGTGGCCACCAGCATCGCCGCGAACGCCACCGCGGAGACGACGATGACCGTTCCCAGCACCTCGAACAGGTCGACCAGCCAGGCCGAGACCGCCACGCCCAGCGCGCCGCCGGGGGGATTCCGGGCGTGCAGACCGGGGGTGCCCAGCCCGAGCTGGACCAGCACGCAGCTGGCGACCAGCAGCACCACGGCGGCGACGACCTGCGGCCAGCGCCGCTTCTCGCGCTTGCCCACCAGGAAGACGCCCGAGACGTAGACCCCGGCCAGCGGGATGGCCGGTGCGATGACGCCGAGGAGCCCGCCCAGGAGGGCTGCCAGTGCGTGCCCCACCGGGCCCGCTCCGTTGTGGGCCGTCCGAGGAGCCGCCGGTCCAGGCTCTGTCAGGAGGGCGACCAGGGCCAGGGACGACAGGGCGAGGAGCGCGACACCCACGAGTGCACGGTGACCCACCCCCGTTCCCTCGACGCGCCTGACCGCCAGCGCCTTCTTGCGCGACGCGACCTCCTGCTTCGACAGGATCTTCTTCTCCGGACGGGGCCGCCTGGCCGCCATGACGTACCGCTCCCTCGCCCCCCGAGGGGGGCTGCCTGTTGCGACCTGCAGCAACAGTCGACTGTCGAGCCAGGGCCGGGGGTGGTCAATTTTCCAGCCCTGTGCCATGCACACTGGCTCCTGGGCATGGACGTCCGCTGCGAGCGGTGCAAGACGCTCTACGAGCTCGACGACGCGCGGGTCTCCGAGGCGGGGACCACCGTGCGCTGCACCACCTGCTCGCACGTCTTCCGGGTCCGGAAGAAGGTCCTGCTCATGACCGAGGCGGTGGACTCGCCGCCGTCCCGCCCCCGGTGGTGGACAGGCCCGCCTGGCGAGTCCGGAGCCCCAGCGGCCGGGTCATCGCCTTCCGCGAGCTGACCTCGATGCAGAAGTGGATCGTCGAGCGGAAGTTCGGCCGGGACGACGAGATCAGCCTTCACGGTGACCACTGGAAGCGCCTGGGTGACATCGCCGAGCTGCAGCCCTTCTTCCTCCTCCTCGACGAAGTGGACCGTGTCCATCAGCTGGAGGAGCGCCTCCGCCGCGCCGAGCTGCCGGACGAGGCTCCCGCCGCGCTCGAGCGGGAGCTGGGGGGCGTTGCTCCCGAGGCGCGGCCCGCCCCGATCGGGCCGTCGCCGACGCCCATCCGCCTAGAGACGCCGATCGAGCCGGGCCCGGAGCCGGAGGCAGTCCCGGAGGGGGTGGCGTCGGGCCCCCGCGCCGGGCTCGCACCAGCGGAGCCCGTGGCCCGGGCCGAGGCGGTCACCTGGCCGACCTCCGCGCCCACGGCCTCGGCGGGTGGCGCTGCCCAGCCCGCCCGGACCGGGACCCCGTCGGCGTTCTCGCTCGAGGACATCCGGGAGGCGACCCGGCCCTCCCCGGACGACCTTCCGATGCCGGAGGGCACCGTCGAGCCCCCGCCGCCGCCGCCCGGCGACGACGCGGATCAACCCCAGTTCACCCGGCGGGCGGGCCTGGGCGTGGAGCCGGGGGCAGTCGACGACACGGATGGCTGGGACACCCCGCCGCGCCGGAGCAAGGCGCCGTGGGTCGCGACCATCCTCCTGCTGGCTGCCGCCGCCGTGGCGGTGGCGGCGTACTTCCAGGTCTGGGTCCCGGCCCAGGAGGAGAAGCTTCGCCAGGAGGCCCAGCGCGCCCGCCTGGAGGAATCCCAGAAGGCCCGTGACGCCGCGGACGCCGAGGGCCAGGAGCGCGAGCGCCGGGCCAAGGAGGAGCTGGTGGCCGGGATGGCCGGGAAAGCCGACGCCGGGACCGGGACCACCGTCACCCCGCCAGCAGTCGTGGTCGACGCTGGCACCGGTGGAAGCGCCAGCCCCGAGGGGCCGCGCGGCTCGCTCGAGTCGCCGGAGCCCCCACCCAGCGCCGCGTCCACCCGGGCAGTGGCAGCC
>DASROG010000544.1:0-7857 GCA_035646995.1 Myxococcaceae bacterium | reverse complement strand
CCCCCGCCGCGAGCGCCTCCAGGGCCTGCTGGCCGAGCTCGACGCTCTCCGGGACGAGGTGGCGCAGCTGGAGCTGGAGTGCGAGACGCTCCGGGCGGAGCTGGCGGCCTTCGAGATCCGGCACCGGGCGGAGCTCGCCGGCGAGCAGCGCCTCCTCCAGCGCATCGGCTCCGTGGTTCGACAGCTCGAGCGGTGGGCGGAGATGCTCGCCGAGAGCCAGCCCCGCGAACGCGCCGCCCGGGCCCGACGCGTGGAGCGGCAGCGCACCCGCGAGCTCCATCAGGAAGGGGCCGAGCCCGATCCCACCGAGGACGAGGCCCTGCCCCAGCCCGCGCCCGCGGCGGAGCTGAAGTCGCTCTACCGTCGGCTCGCTCGTCGCTTCCATCCCGACCTGGCCCGGACCGAGGAGGAGCAGGTCCGGCACGCCGCGCTCATGGCCCGGATCAACGCGCTCTATCGTGCCGGGGATCGCGCCGGGCTCGAGGCCCTGGCGGACCAGGCGCTGGGCGCGGAGCTGCCCGAGCCGGGGGTCTCGCTGGAGGAGGAGGTGCGGCTGCTCGAGGAACGGCGGGCACGCTTCGAGTCGGCACGGGACGGGCTGCGGATCGAGCGGGCCGCGCTCCGCGGCTGCGCGACCGCCGAGCTCTTCCGTCGGTGGCGTGAGGCAGAGGCGGACGGGCGAGACTTCTTCGACGAGCTCCGGGTGGAGCTCGCGGTGAGGGGCGAGGAGGCGCTGCGAGAGGTGCGCGACGCGGCGGGAGCACTGGAGGACGCGGTGAGAGGAGCAAATCGACGCTCGCTGGCCACCGAGGGCCGGAGATCGCTGGCCCGGGCCTTCGACCCCATGGGACGCCAGCGGCTGGTCCGGCTCTCGCTCGAGGCGCTGCAGTCGGCCCGGTCGACCGCGGAGGCCCGGGCCGAGGCGGACCGGATGGTCGAGCTGGCCCGGAGCTCCCCGGCGGCGGCCCGGCTGGTCCTCTTCGCCTTCGCGAGCGAGCTGGTGCCGCAGCCGCTGGACGTGCTGCGGACCTACGACGACCTCGCGCTCCGGTTCGACTCCCTCGGGAACCGCGACGAGCAGGGAGTGACACTGGAGCGCGCGCTGGTGGACGCGGCGGAGCTGGTGGAGTTCGGGATTCGCCGGGCCGGGGAACGGCTGGTCCAGAGCGGGCTGCGCTTCCGGAGCCCCCTCGTCCGCGACGCGGTGCCGCTCGCGCTCCGGAAGCATCCGCTGCGGGTGGAGTTCCGCCGGGTGCTCTCGACGCTCGGAGAGCGGACCGGCTGCCCCGAGTGCCAGGTGGAGGTCTTCGCCGTCCCGCTCTACCGGTTGCGGGGGCTGGACGACCTGCACGCCAGTGCCTGCCCCCGCTGCGGCCATCTGGTGTCGAGCTACTTCCTGCCCCGAGGGAAGGACGTCCAGTCGGTGCTGAACACCGCATTCCTGGACCTCGAGCTCCTGACCGAGTGGAGCTTCCGCATGGGCGCCGCCTCGGTCTCGGTGCAGCTGGTCCCGGTGCAGGTCGAGCGGATGACCGTCGGCCAGCTCAAGCGGCGCTTCTGGTCGGACGTGCTCGAGCGGCACGCGGTCCCGGTGCCGCTGGAGACGGTGCGGCTGCTCCAGGCGCGCCGGCCGCTTCGAGAAAGGCGCAAGCTCGCCCACCTCGACACTCGGGAGTTCGTGGTGTCCTTCGGGGAGAAGGCAAGGGTGTCGGTGTCCGATGCGCTGGAGACGGTGAAGCACCGCATCCGTACCCGGTTCCGGGTGGATGCGGCCCGCGGAGGGCGCTGAGCGAGCTGCCGCGCAGGGGAGGCGCTGAGCGGCGCTCGGGGAGTGAGCTCGGGCGTGGGGGAATCCGGCCAGGAGCCGTCCTCGTCGAGGCGGATCACCAGCGCCCGGGCTCGCGCCTGGCGGCCTTCTTTTGCCCCAGGCGCTTCTTGGCCTCGAGCCGCCGCTCCTTCGCGCCGCGGGAAGGTCGGGTCGCCCGGCGGGGGCGCTGGACCCGGGTCAGCACCGAGAGGGCGGCGCGGAGGCGCTCCAGCGCGGTGGAGCGGTTCTGCGCCTGGCTGCGCCGCTCCGTGGCGGTGACCGTCACCCCCGTCGGCAGGTGGACCAGGCGGACGGCGGAGGCGGTCTTGTTCCGGTGCTGGCCTCCGGGCCCGCCGCCCACGAAGGTGGAAACGTCGCAGGCGCGAAGCAGCGACTCGTCGTACAGCGCGAGCGCGGCCCGCGCGGCCTCTCTCCGAGCGGCTGGGTCAGCGGCGTTCATCGGGCCGCAGAGGGTGTACCTGACCCGCGCCGGGACAGACCAGCACTCCCGGGGCGGGTCGACGGGGACGCTCGCTGGAGCCGCCGGCCGGGGTGATCCTTTCTGCACGTGGCGCGCACTCCCACGTGCAGAAAGTACCGCCCGGCCGGGTGCCGTCCTCGGGCATGTACCGGAGGCGATCCTTTCTGCACCTGGCACGCCCTCCCACCTGCAGAAAGTACCACCCCGCCGGGTGCCGTCCTCGGGGATGTACCGGAGGCGCTCCTTTCTGCATGCGGCGAGCCCAACTGGAGAACGTACCGGCGAGCGCCCGGCCCCCCTCCGGTTTCATGAACCGACCACCGGTTGACGGATCCGTCACCTCTTGTACGTGGAGCGGCTCTCGCGACCGCGGCGAGCTTGATCGCGGGCGTCCTCCGGGTCACTAGCCCTCGGCACACGCCTCGAGAAGGAGCACCCCATGTCCCCCACGGTCAGCCAGAAGCCGATGAACATCGTCCTCGTCCACGGTGGGTTCGTCGATGGTTCGGGCTGGGCCGGTGTCTACCGGATCCTCCGCAAGGAGGGATTCGAGGTCACCGTCGTCCAGAACCCCACGCTCTCGCTGAGCGACGACGTCGCAGTGACCCGCCGGGCCATCGCCGCCCAGAGGGCGCCGGTCCTGCTGGTGGGCCATTCCTACGGAGGCGCGGTGATCACCGAGGCGGGCACGGACCCCGGAGTCGCCGGGCTGGCGTACATCGCTGCCTTCGCCCCCGATGCGGGAGAATCCGTCTCCTCCCTGATCAAGGACCCGCCGCCGGACGCGCCCGTTCCGCCGATCTTGCCGCCGCAGGACGGATTCCTGTTCCTCGACCGCACGAAGTTCCACGCCTCGTTCGCGGGCGATCTCGACGCGGACACCGCGGAGTTCATGGCCAGCTCGCAGGTCCCGTGGGGTGTCCAGGCGCTCGACGGGAAGATCACCAGCCCGGCATGGCGGACGAAGCCGAGCTGGTACCTGGTGGCGACGGACGACCGGATGATCCCGCCTCCCGCTCAGCGCGCGATGTCGAAGCGTGCCGGCTCCACCGTCGTCGAGGTTCCGGGAAGTCACTCGATCTACGTGTCGCAGCCCGGTCTGGTGGCCGGCCTCATCGCGCGTGCGGCAACCGAGACTGCTGCCCGGACCCGGTAGGACTCAGGTGCGGCGGTCGCGCCCCCCAGGGTCCGGGGCTCGCCGAGTGACCGGCGAAAGGTGCGGGCGAAGTGCCGGACCGGAGATCGCAGGCAGGCGCCAGCTCCGCGAACGACAGCGTGGTCAGCTCGCCTGCCCGCCCAGGAGCCCCCTCCGTCCTCGCGGGGGGTGCACCGCGGACGTCCACCTGTTAGCACCGCAGCTCCCCGCTCATGCACCGGATCCACCTCGAGGGTGCCCGCACCCACAACCTGGCGGGTGTCAGCGTCGAGCTCACCGCCGGCCAGCTCACCGCCGTCACCGGCGTGTCGGGCAGCGGCAAGAGCAGCCTCGCGGTGGACACCCTCTACGCCGAGGGCCAGCGGCGCTTCGTCGAGAGCTTCAGCCCCTATGCCCGGCAATTCCTGGAACGCCTGGAACGGCCGCCGATGGACCGGCTCGAGCCCGTGGCGGCGGGCATCGCCGTCGACCGCCGCACCAGCGTCAAGAGCTCGCGGTCCACCGTCGCCACCCTCGCCGACCTGGAGGCGTACTTCTCCGCGCTGTTCACCCGCGAGGCGCTGCCGCTCTGCCCCGAGCACGGGGAGGAGGCCGTCCGGCGCGACCCCGACTCCGCCGCTCACGCGCTCGCGAGCGAGCACGCCGGCTCGGCGGCGATCCTTACCTTCCCGGTGCGCGTGCCCGACACCGAGACGTTCATCGGCGTCCGGGCGCGCCTGCTGAAGGACGGATTCCGGCGTCTGCTGATCGGCGGCGAGGTGCGGCCGCTGGAGGAGCTCCGGCCCGCCGAGGCCATGGGCGCGGCGGGTCAGGCGGACGTGGTCGTCGACCGCCTCACGCTCTCCAAGGACATCCGCGGGCGCCTCGCCGCCTCGCTGGAGCAGGCCTGGGCCGAGGGTCACGGGGAGGCACACCTGTGGATCTCCGGCCAGCGGCGGCCGGTGCGACAGGGCCTGGTGTGCCCGGTCTGCGCACGCGGCTTCGAGCCGGCCCGCCCGGGCCTGTTCAGCTACCAGTCGCCGGTGGGTGCCTGCCCGGCCTGCCGCGGCTTCGGGCGGACTCTGGGCATCGACTGGGCGAAGGTCATTCCCGACGACTCGCTCAGCATCTCCGGCGGCGCTCTGCGTCCCTGGAACGGGCGCTCCAGCGAGTGGGAGCGTGGGCAGCTGGTCCGGTTCGCGAAGTCCAATCGCATCCCCCTCGACGTCCCCTGGCGAGAGCTCCGCGCCGAGCAGCGCGAGGCGGTGCTCGACGGGGAGGGCACGTACCGCGGTGGTCGCTACCCCGGGCTTCGCGCCTGGTTCAGGTGGATGGAGTCGCGCACCTACAAGATGCACGTGCGGGTGCTGCTCAGCCGCTACCGTGCGTACACCCTCTGCACGAGGTGTGATGGCGCGCGGCTGAATCCGGATGCGCTCCGGTACCGCGTCGGTGGCCTCGACCTCGCCGCGTGGCACCGGCTGGAGGTCGGCGAGGCCCACCGGCGCCTCGAGGCCCTCATGACTCGAACCGGGCAGGGCGAGCTCGCGCGGCGCGAGCTCGGGAGCAGGCTGGGGTGGCTGTCCCGCGTGGGGCTCGGCTATCTCGGGCTCGACCGACAGAGCCGCACGCTGTCCGGAGGCGAGGCGCAGCGCGTGTCGCTGACCGCGGCGCTGGGGACCGGGCTGACCGGCGCCCTCTTCGTCCTCGACGAACCGTCCGTGGGGTTGCATCCCTCGGACCTCCCCCCGCTCACCACGGCGCTCGGTGAGCTGGCTCGCCGCGGGAACGCGGTGATGGTGCTCGAGCACGACCCGGCGCTCATCCGCGCGAGCGACCGGGTCCTCGAGCTCGGCCCCGGAGCCGGACCCGAGGGCGGCCGGCTCTGCTTCGACGGGCCCCCCGCGGCCCTGTCGCGCCGGACGGACCTCCCCACCGGCCGGGTGCTGGGGGGAGCACGCGCACACGCCCGTGCTCGCCGGGTGCCCCGCGACTGGATCGGCGTCCGCGGTGCCACCGCCAACAACCTCGCCGACGTGGAGGTGCGGCTCCCGCAGGGCGTGCTCGCCGCGGTGTGCGGCCCGAGCGGCTCGGGGAAGAGCACCCTGGCCGAGGAGATCCTGTACCGGAGCCTCGCGCGGACGCTCGGGCAGGGTGGCGTCGAGGCCCCCGGCGCGGTGCGCTCGGTCGAGCCAGGTCTTCCGATCGAGCGGGTGGTGCTGGTGGACCAGGCGCCGCTCGGCCGCACCTCCCGGGGCAACGCGGCGACGTACACCAAGGCCTGGGAGGTCTTCCGCAAGCGCTTCGCCGCCGCGCCGGACGCGGTTCTCCGCGGGTTCGGGCCGGCTCACTTCTCGTTCAACGTCGAGGGCGGTCGTTGCGAGGCGTGTTCGGGCGAGGGCAGCGAGACGGTGGAAATGCAGTTCCTCGCCGACGTGGCGCTCACCTGTGGCGGCTGCCGGGGCCGGCGCTTCAAGCCCGAGGTGCTCGAGGTCCGGCTGAAGGGCCACTCGGTCTCGGAAGTGCTGGCGATGACCGTGGACCAGGCGCTGGCGGCATTCGGGGAGGACCGCGCCATCGCCGAGCCGCTCCGGCCGCTGCAGCGGCTCGGGCTCGGGTACCTTCCCATTGGCCAGCCCCTGTCGACGCTCTCCGGAGGTGAGGCCCAGCGGGTGAAGCTCGCCCGCGCGCTCGGCGGGACACAGGAGGGAGTGCTCTACGTGCTCGACGAGCCGAGCGCGGGCCTGCACGGCGAGGACGTGGCGCGGGTGCTGGAGGCGCTGCACGGGCTCGTGGACGCGGGGGCGAGCGTGCTCGTCGTGGACCACGATCTCGATCTCCTCGGCTCCGCGGACTGGCTGGTCGAGCTGGGCCCTGGCGGAGGCCGAGAGGGTGGCCGGCTGGTGGCGGAGGGCACGCCCGAGGAGGTCTCTCGTGGGTCCACCCGGACGGGGGAGGCGCTCCGCAAGGCCACCGCTCCCGCGGAGACGCCGAGGCCGCTCCCCGGGGCGGGCAGCGCGCAGTGGCTGGAGGTGGAGCACGCCCGTGAGCACAACCTCGCCGACGTGAGCTGCCGGATCCCGCTGGGGAAGCTGGTGGTGCTCACCGGACCGAGCGGGTCGGGGAAGTCGACGCTCGCGTTCGACGTGGTGTTCGCCGAGGCGCAGCGTCGCTTCACCGAGACCCTGAGCCCGTACGCGCGGCAGTTCCTCCCCACCTTGCCCCGCCCGGACGTGGAGCGGATCCGCGGGCTGCCTCCGGCGGTGGCCCTCGAGCAGCGAACCGCCCGGGCCGGCGCGACCAGCACCGTTGCCACGGTGACCGAGGTGGCGCACTACCTCCGGCTGCTCTTCGCCAAGCTCGGCACGCCGCACTGTCCCAACGACGACACCGCCATCGCGCCGCGCTCGGCCGAGCAGCTGCTCGACGAGGCCCGGGCGTTGCGAGGTCCCATCGAGCTTCTCGCGCCGGTGGTCCGGGCCCGCAAGGGCACCTACCTCGACGTCTTCACCGCGGCCGCGCGCGCCGGTGTGAAGGAGGCCCTCTGTGACGGGGCCAGGGTCTCGACCGACGCCCCGCCGAGGCTCACCCGCAGCCGCGAGCACACCATCGATTTGATCGTCTGGTCCGGCCCGGCGACGGAGCTCCCTGCCGAGGCGTTCCACCAGGCGCTGCGCTGGGGGCAGGGAGCGGTGAAGGTGCTGCGCGCCGGGCCTCAGCGGGAGCGGCTCCTCTCGGCCGAGCGCAGCTGCCCCCGCTGCGGCGCCGCCATCCCGGAGCTCGACCCCCGCTGGTTCTCCTTCAACACCGCGCAGGGCCGGTGCGAGGACTGCGAGGGGACCGGGCGAGAGGGAGGCGACGTCGAGGGCGAGTCCACCGACCCGTGCTCCACCTGCGCGGGCACGCGCCTCCAGCCGGTTCCCCGGGCGGTCCGGCTCTTCGGCCGGCGTTACGCCGAGGTGGTGCAGCAGCCGGTGGTGCGCGCGCTGGCGGAGGTCCGTGGCTGGTCGCTCTCGGGAGACGCGGCCCGCATCGGCGGGGTGGCCCTCGGCGAGTTGCTGCGCCGGCTCGAGTTCCTCGAGCGGGTCGGCCTCGGTTACCTCTCGCTGGACCGGGCGGCGGCGACCCTGAGCGGTGGGGAGATGCAGCGGCTCCGGCTCTCGGCGCAGGCCGGGGCCGGGCTCACCGGCGCGCTGTACGTGCTCGACGAGCCGACCATCGGGCTCCACCCGCGCGACACCGGGCGGCTCCTGGAGAACCTGCGAGCGCTGGTCGACACCGGGAGCACCGTCCTCGTCGTGGAGCACGACCTGGACACGCTGCGCGCTGCGGACCACCTGCTGGACCTCGGACCTGGCGGAGGCCGGCTGGGCGGCCGCATCGTGGCCGCGGGACCGCCCTCCGAGGTGCTGGCCTCGGAGATCTCACCCACCG
>DASROG010000543.1:0-3199 GCA_035646995.1 Myxococcaceae bacterium | reverse complement strand
GTGCCGAAGTCGCGGACGATCGCCGCCTGGCGGGGCCGGTTGTCCAGGAGCGTCGAGTCGAGATCGAAGGCCACGACCCCCGCCGCGCCCGACGCCTGCGCCGCGGCGAGGATGTCGGTGAGCACGCGCTGCCACTCCGGGTGGGGCGAGAACTGCATCGACGCCCCTCTACTGCCGTGGCGCCGGTCCCGTCGACAGCGCCGGCCCTCCTCGGTCAGCGCACGACGGGGTCGAGGACCGTCTTCCGTCAGCTCGCCAGCAGGCGAGCGCGCCGGCGGACCGCCGCCTCGTGCTCGTCGAGCAGCGTCGCCAGCTCCTCCAGCTCCTCGGGCGTCATGCTGTCCAGGGCGCGGAGGACGTCCTCCATCCGGAACTCCGGATCGAGCCGGATGGCACCGACGAGGTCGAGCACCGGGACGTTCCGGGGAGTGGTGGGGTCGGACATGGCGGGTGGTGCAGGTGCACCTGCCGCGCCGGACCCAAGTCTGTGGAATTCCAGTCACCGTGGTGGGTCAGCCGCGGGGTCGGGGGTCGTTCGCACCCCCCGCGCCATGAAGCGGGCGACCATGATCTCGGTCTTCGCGTCCTCGACGTCGCCGGTGCGGCAGGCCTCCAGCAGCGCGTCGATGGGCCTCCAGTGGAGCGTCGCGCCCTCCTCGAGCGGCGAGCCGTCGCCGTGAGGAGTGCCCTGCGGACGCCCGGTGACCTCCACCGCGGTGGGATGGATCTTCTCCGACAGGATGCCCGGGGCGAGGAAGAAGCTGTTCCCCAGCGGGGTGACCTCGTCCGCGGAGACGGCAAATCCGGCCTCCTCCTGGGTCTCCTCCGCCGCTCGCCGCCGGACGCCCATCTCGCCCCGGTCCTTCGGCTCCAGGATGCCGGCGACGAGCTCCTCGAGGAGCAGGTACGGACGGGGATCGCGGACGGGCAGCGTCAGGGTCTGCCGGAAGTGCGCGGCCGGCCGGAGCCCCTTCCGGGTCAGCACCTCGATGCCGCGCGCGCCGCGCCGCCAGATGAGCACCGCCACCGCGTCCGGAACGGGCCGGTCCACCACGTCGACCCGATATTCGCGGGACGTCGAGCCGTCCCCATGCCGGTTGCGACAGACGAGCCGCTTCACGTGCAGGAAGCCCTCGTCGCAGCGGGAGCGCGCCGTGACGTTCTCCACCACCTCGATGCCGGTCACCACCTCGTTGGACGGACGGTCCATGCGGTGGAGGATGCCATCTCCTCGGCGACCCCGGCGAGGCTCCAGGGGGGAGGCCTCCCGGCCGCGGGAAGCACCGGCGCTGCAAGGACGCTCCGCTGCACCTCGACGCCTACCAACTCCCTCCGCTCAGACGCTGGCGGTCATCCGGACCACCTCGGCGAAGGCGGTCTGAGCGCTGGCCAGCTTCCGCACCGCCGCCTCGCGCAGCGTCCGCATCCCCGCCTTCCGCGCCAGGGTCACCAGCTCGGGCGTGTTCCCGCCACGCGCGATGGCCTCGCGGATCTCCGTGGTGACCGGCATGATCTCGAACACTCCAGTCCGGCCGTAGTAGCCCGTGCCGCGGCAGTGCACGCAGCCGGCGCCCTGGACGATCTGGACCCCGCCGGGGAGCAGCGGTAGCGGCGCGCCCAGCGCCAGCAGCTCGTCCTGCGTCAAGTTGTGCTCCTGCGCGCAGCGGTTGCACACGCGCCGGAGGAGCCGCTGGGCCATCACGCCCAGGAGGCAGCTGGAGAGCAGGAAGGGGGGCACCCCCAGGTCCTTCATCCGGCTCACCGCCCCCACCGCGTCGTTGGTGTGCAGCGTCGAGAGCACCAGGTGCCCGGTGAGCGCGGCCTGGATCGCGTTCTCCGCCGTCTCCGGGTCGCGGATCTCGCCCACCATGATCACGTCCGGGTCCTGCCGCAGGATGTGGCGGAGCGCGTTGGCGAAGTCGAGGTCGATCTTCGGCTGCACCTGGACCTGGTTGAAGCCGTCCCACACCATCTCGATCGGATCCTCGATGGTGGTGACGTTCACCTCCGGCCCGGCGAGCGCCTTCAGCGCCGAGTAGAGCGTGGTGGTCTTTCCGCTGCCGGTCGGGCCGGTGACCAGGATCAGCCCGTGCGGCTCGTCGATCCACGACTCGAAGAGGCCCTTCTCGTCCTCGTCGAACCCGAGCTGGGCGATGTCCTGCACCAGCGTCTCGGGGTCGAAGATGCGGATGACCACCTTCTCGCCGAAGGCGGTGGGGAGCGTGGAGACGCGGAGCTCGATCTCCCTGCCGTCCCGCTCGGTCTTGATCCGTCCGTCCTGCGGCCGTCGCTTCTCCGAGATGTCGATGCGGGAGAGCATCTTGATCCGGCTCACGATGGGCGGGTGCACCCCGGTGGGCAGGGTGTAGACCGGGTGCAGCACGCCGTCGATCCGTAGCCGCACCACGGTGCTGTCCCGCTTCGGCTCGATGTGGATGTCCGAGGCGCGGTTGTCGTAGGCGTAGCGGAGCAGGTAATCGACCGCGTTGACGATGGGCTTGTCGGAGGCCTCGAGCTCCTTGCCTCCCGAGAGCGAGACCAGCTGCTCGAAGTTCTGGAGCTGCGTGCCCGTCGGCTGGGCGAAGTCGGTGGCCGCCTGGGCCAGCGTCCGCTTGAAGCCGTAGATGTCGGCGATGGCCTTGAGGATGTCCGCCTTTGCCGAGAGCACCGGCTCGATCGGCATCCCCGCCAGCCGGTGGAGGTTCTCCAGCAGCTCGCGATCGAAGGGGTTGGCGATCGCCACCACCAGCGCCCCGGCCTCGGTCCGATCCAGTGGCAGGAGCACGTGCTTCTGCGCGTAAGGCTTCGAGACGGTCCGCGTGGCCAGCGCCATGTCCAGCTTCAGCGGATCGATCTTCTTGTAGCCAACGCCCGCTGCAGCCGCGACCACCTCGGAGATCTTGTCCTGGTCCAGCGTCCGCCCGCCGGCCAGCGGGACCTGGAACGCCGCCACCACCTCGATGGGCGAGACGGTGTAGCGGGCCTCGTCCTTGTCCGCGCCCACCTGCTTCAGCACCCGCGCCCGGGCGGCCTGCTCCTTGGTGCGCACGTCCTGGGCCTGGCTCGGGGTCAGGAGCTTGGCCTGGACCAGCGCGTTGAGGACGAAGCTCAGGGTGAAGTCGGCGCTGGTGCGCGCCACGGCGGCCTGGGTCATGGGGCGAGGCCGGAGTCTACCCCTCGACGGCCCGCACCGCCGCTT
>DASROG010000542.1:0-3330 GCA_035646995.1 Myxococcaceae bacterium | reverse complement strand
ACGCTGGAGGGCCTGGGCGCCGAGGCCTGCCGCTCCAGCCCGCGTAGCTCCTCACCGTCGAACCGGTGGTGATCGGCGAAGCCGCGGAAGCCCACCACCTCGGCGCCCAGGCCCTCCAGCGTCCTCCGGAACGCGGTGGGCCGGCCGATCCCCGCGAATCCCACCACTCTCCGGCCACGGAGCAGGTCCGCGGGATGCACCTCGCCGCCCGGAGCCACCACGTCGCGGGGTCCGTGGCGCGCGCGCACCCGGGGGATTCCCTCCGGCCAGGGCACCGCCACCGGCGCCTCCGCCGCCCGGACCCAGAGGAGCGTCGCCCGACGCAGCGCCCACGGCGGCTCGCGCAGCGGACCGCGCGGAAGGAGGTGTCCGTTGCCCAGCCCCACCGCCTCGTCCACCACCACCACGTCGGCGTCGCGCTGGACCCGCCAGTGCTGGAACCCGTCGTCGAGCAGCGCCACTCCCGCCCCGCACCGGGCCGCGAGCGCGGCCAGCCGCAGCCGGTCCGCGCCCACCCACACCGTCGCCGCGGGGAGGCTCCGCGCCAGCATCAGCGGCTCGTCCCCGCACCGCTCCGGGTCCGGCCAGGGCGGGCCCTCCACCCGCACGTCCATGGTGGCAGTGCGTCCGTAGCCGCGGCTGAGGATGGCCAGCGGCTTCCCGCGGGCCAGGAGACGCTCGGCCAGCGCCCGCACCACCGGCGTCTTCCCCGCCCCACCCACCTGCACGTTCCCCACCGAGATGACCCGGAGCCCCGGCACACGCTCGGCGTGGAGCCATCCGCGCCCCCGGGCCGAGGTCCGCACCTGGACGCCCGCGGCGAACAGCGACTCGGCCACCGCCAGGGGCGACAGCGCCAGCTCGCGGAGCGTCCCCTCCGGCCGGTCCGGGTAGAACAGCCGCTCCACCCAGCCGCTCATGCCCTCGCTCCCGCGCGCGCGTAGAGCCCGAGCAGCGCCTCCGCCACCGAGCGCACCTCGGGTATCGCCAACGCCCGCCGCTCCTGCCCGAGAGCGACCCGGTCCAGCGCGTCGGGTGTCGGCGCCTCGAGGAGCGCGTCCGCCCAGGTGGAGAGCGCCCCCTGGTGCACGCCCACCACGCGCGCACCCACGGCCCTGCCCTGCAGCGCCGCACGGCCCGCCTCGTCGTTCCCCAGCCCGAGAACCCACAGCTCGTCCATCGCCTGCATCCAGCGCAGGAGGGAGTCGCCGCTCTGGTACCCGGGGAAGCGCACCGGAAGGCCCAGCGCCTCCGCCTGCGACCGCAGCGCAGGCCCGAGCTTCCCGTCGCCGACCAGCACCAGTGTCGCCTGGGGCAGACGCGCCTTGACCCGGCCGAAGGCCTCCAGCGCCAGCTCATGGTGGCGGGAGGGCTGGAAGGTGGAGACCATGCCGATGACCGGCGAGGTGAGGTCGAGCGAGGCCTGGAGCCCCGCGCGGTCCGCGGGCGGTCGGAACGCGGGCGGGACGAGCGGTGGAAGCACCATCCACGGCTCCACGAGACCTGATCCCAGCTCCGGCGTGGGCACGGTGTAGGCCGCGGCCGGCGGACGGAGCGCCCGGAGGGAACGGCCGGCATGGAAGGAGCGCACCCGGATGCCCCGGTGTCTCGACAGCGCGGCCACCCAGTGGTCGTGGCTGAAGTGAGTGTGCACCACGTCCGCCTCCAGCGTCCCCAGCCGGCGTGCATCTCGCCACACTCCGGCCGCGCCGTCTCGGGTGCTGAGCCGGAGCCCCCGCGAATCGAGCAATCCGAGCGCCTGGAGCCGCGGCGCGGCCGGCTCCTCGGAGCCGGTTCCGGCGCGCGTCGAGTCGACCGCCACCGACACCGCGTGCCCCAGCGCACGCTGCGCCTCCGCCAGGAGCGCCACCGGCTCGGCCGGGCCGCTCCACACCGGGCTGGAGAGGAGGTGGAGGATCCTCACCGGAGCCGCTCCAGCCGCGCGTAGAGGCCGCGCAGCGCCTCCACCTCGGCGTCGAGCGTCCAACGGGCACGCACGTCCTCCACCGCCGCCCGGCCGACCGCCTTGGCCCGGGACGGCTCGGCGAGCAGCGGCTCGAGAATCTCCACCAGCGCCGACACGTCCCCGGCAGGGTAGAGGAAGCCGGTCACCCCGTGCTCCACCAGCTCCGGGTAGTGCGGGAGCGCCGCCGCCACGACGCAGCAGCCACTGGCCATCGCCTCGAGCAGCACCAGCGAGAAGCTCTCCTGCCGCGACGGCTGCAGCAGGATGGTCAATCCCCGGTACAGCGCCGCGGTGTCGTCCAGCTCACCCAGCTGCTGGAGGCCGCCCAGGCGCCCGGCGAAGCCTCGCCAGCGCCGCGTCACCAGCCCGACCAGCACTGCCCGCCACCGGGGGAACCGCGGGCCGAGGACGGCCCAGGCCGCGGCGAGATCCTGCTGCCCCTTGGAGGGGCGGACGCGTCCCACGGCGCCCACCCCGTGGCTGCCGCCCACGCCGAGCGAACCCCAGGCCTGGCCACGGTCCGCCGGCGGCGAGAACCGTTTGACGTCCACACCGTGCGGAACCACCTCCGCGCGGAATCCCAGCTCACGGAGCGCCACCCGGGTGAGGACCACGCGCGCATCGGCTCGCCGGGCGAGGAAGCGGGTCCAGCCCGAGGGGCGGCCCGCGGAGTGACGGGTGAAGACGACGCGGACCGAGTGCCGCGCGCTCCGGAGCAGCAGCGCTGCCAGCAGCTCGAGGTTGCGGTGGGCGTGCACCACCAGCGGCCCGCTCCTCGCCAGATCCAGGAGCGCGCGCCACGGCAGCCGCCGGACACCCAGGAGTGGCCCCCAGCCGATCACGTGAGCCGGCAGCCGGCGGGCGACGTCCTCCACGTGACGTGTCACCCCGGTGCGCCGCCGGTGGAAGTGGAGGAGCACCACCGGGGTCATCCCGTCGACCCCGCTCTCCGCGGGACCGGGCGCGCTCCCGCCCCGAGCAGCAGGCGAGCGACGAGGTCGACGTTGCGCTGGCTGGCGCCCGAGACCTGGCGAACCGACTGCGCGGCGAGGCTCCCGAGGTTGGCGAGAACGTCCGGCCGGTCGAGGAGCTCCGAGAGCACCCGGTGCAGCTGCTCGGCGTCCGCGACCTGGATGCCGCCCCGGCCGAGAAGCACCTGCACGCTGTCGCGGAAGTTCTCCATCCGCGGACCGAAGAGCACCGGCCGTCCCTGCGCCGCGGGCTCGAGGATGTTCTGCCCTCCGCGGTGGGTGAAGCTCCCGCCGACGAAGACCACCGTTGCCAGGCGGTAGGCCCGGGCCAGCTCGCCGATGGTGTCCAGCACCATCACCGGTGCGCCCGCCGGCCCTCCGGTGCGCCGCCCC
>DASROG010000541.1:0-3575 GCA_035646995.1 Myxococcaceae bacterium | reverse complement strand
GCCCGCCGCTCCGGCCAGGGTGGCGAGGACTTCGGCAGCAGGGCCAGGAGCTCCGCCGCGCGGTCCACCCGGGAGTTGGTGAGCGCGATCCCGGCCGCCACGTAGGTCGCGTTCGCCTTCGCCGGCGAGCCGTCCAGGGCCGCCCGGGAACCCGGGAAGTCCAGCCACACCGCCAGCTCGAGGCAGGCCTGCGGGCCCTGCTCGCACTGCCGCCGGAGCACCGCGAGCCCCTTCTTCACGTCCGCCGGGACCCCCCGCCCACAGCCCACCGCCTCGGCCCAGAGCACACAGCCCCGGGCGGACCCGGAGGTGCACGCTCCGGAGGCGAAGTTGGCGGCGGCGGCGATGTCGGGGGGCCGCTCCCGGAGCACTCTGTCGCGGGCGTCCAGGCACTCCCAGGGGGTCCCCAGCAGCTCGCAGTAGGCCCGGGAGGCCCGGAGCGCCTTCTGCTCGTTCCGGGTCACGAACCCGGGGATGAACATCTTGCCCAGCCGGCTGCAGACCGGCGCCTTGGCCCCGGCGCAGGTGTCGTGGAGGAGGAGCCCCACCGAGGTATCTCCCCGGGAGGAGGGAGCCGCGGCCACCGTCCACCCGGCCAGGAGCAGGGGCAGCAGGGCACCCATGGGCTGTGCAGTGTGCGCCTTTCCGCGCTATGGGGAGAGTGCCCCGGTGGCCCTGGTGGGCTGGCCGGGGGCCTCGCTTGACTTGGGGCGTCAGGCAAGTATCTTGCCCCGCCCTTTGGACCCCTGCGCCACCCTGGGCAGGCTTCCCCCAGCTGGAGGTCGACTCACATCGCTCGTGACCAGAGAACGAACCGGCGAATCCGTGCCCGCGAGGTGCGGGTGGTCGGTCCCGCCGGCGAGCAGCTGGGTGTTTTGACGATCGAAGCAGCGCTGGAGCAGGCCAATCAGTTCGGGATGGACCTCGTGGAGGTCAACCCGATGGCCAAACCTCCGGTCTGCAAGATCATGGATTACGGCCGCTTCAAGTACGAGGAGAAGAAGCGGGCCTCGGAGGCGAAGAAGAAGCAGGTCGTGGTTCACCTCAAGGAGGTGAAGATGCGACCGAAGACGGAGGAGCACGACTACGAGTTCAAGGTCCGGAACGTGAAGCGGTTCCTCGAGGAGGGGAACAAGGCGCGCATCACGATCATGTTCCGGGGCCGGGAGATCACCCACAAGGAGCTCGGCCAGGCGCTGCTCGAGGACGTCATCAAGGACGTGAAGGAGGTCGGGGTGGTGGAGCAGGTGCCCCGCATGGAAGGCCGGCAGATGTTCATGATCCTCGCCCCGAACCCCAAGGTCGCCCAGCGGGCGCGCGATCTGGCCAGGCAGCGGGCGGCACAGCAGGAAGCGGAGCGGAAGGCGGAGCAGGCCCCTGCTACCGCAGCGCCGGCCTCCAAGGCCCCCGCCGGGCCAGGACACGTTTAGGAGTGGAGCGATGCCGAAGCTGAAGACGCGCAGTGGGGCGAAGAAGCGGTTCGAGGTGAAGAAGTCGGGCAAGGTGAAGCACGCCAAGGCCTACGCCAAGCACCATTTCACCTTCTCCAAGACCCCCAACAACGATCGCCGCAACCGCGGCACCGGCTTCCTTCGCGACATGGACGCGAAGAAGGTCATCAAGGAGCTGTTCCCCTACGGGGCGAACTGAGGAAGAGCCATGCGGGTCAAGAAGGGTTTCAAGGCGCGCCGTCGCCGCAACCGGATTCTGAAGCTGGCCAAGGGTTACCGGGGCCGGCGGAAGAACTGCTACAAGCGCGCGAACGAGGCCGTGGAGCGCGCGCTGGACTATGCGAGCCGCGACCGGGCCCGGAAGAAGCGGGATTTCCGTTCGCTGTGGATCGTCCGGATCAACGCCGCGGCCCGGCTCTCGGGCCTGAGCTACAGCCGGCTCATCGCCGGCCTGAACGAGGCGCAGGTGGCGCTGGACCGCAAGGTACTGGCGGACATCGCCGTCGCCGATCCGCAGGGCTTTGCCGCCATCGCGAAGATCGCGGCGGCCTGACATCGGACCCCTGCCGGGGGGCGTCAAACCCGGCGAGCCGACACGAGGGCTGCCCCAGGGGCGGCCCTTTGTCGTTTCGGGAGGTGAGGAATGCAGGACCGACTGGAATCGCTGGCGAGGAAGGCGCGGGAGGAGATCGGCCGCGCCCAGGAGGCGTCCGGCCTCGAGGCGCTGCGGGTCCGCTACCTAGGCAAGAAGGGTGAGCTGTCGGCGGTGCTGGGCGGGATGGGAAAGCTCGCTCCGGACGAGCGGCGCCGGGTGGGGGAGATCGCCAACCGGGTGAAGGCCGAGGTGGAGTCGCTGCTCGACGAGGCCCAGAGCCGCATCTCCCGCGCCGCCCTGGAGGCCGAGCTCCAGGGGCCTCCCATCGACGTGACCCTGCCGGGGCGGATGCGCCGCCCGGGCAGGCGCCACGTGGTGTCCCGGACGCTGGAGGAGATCACCCGGACCTTCCAGCGGCTGGGCTTCGACGTGGTGCAGAGCCCGGAGGTGGAGCTCGACCTCTACAACTTCGAGTCGCTGAATTTCCCGGCGGACCACCCCGCGCGGGACATGCAGGACACCTTCTACGTGCACGGGGATTACCTCCAGCACGACCCGGGAGCCATCGTGCTCCGGACCCACACCTCGCCGGGGCAGGTGCGGACGATGCTCGCCCAGAAGCCGCCCGTCCGGGTGGTGGTGCCGGGGAAGGTGTACCGCGCCGACTCCGACGCGACCCACACCCCGATGTTCCACCAGATCGAGGGCCTGCTGGTGGACCGGAAGGTCACCATGGCCGAGCTGAAGGGGACGCTCGACGCGTTCGTCCGTGCCTACTTCGGCGCGGACCGCCGGACCCGGTTCCGCCCCTCCTTCTTCCCCTTCACCGAGCCCTCCGGCGAGCTGGACGTGAGCTGCGGCGGCTGCGCGGGGAAGGGCTGCCGTCTGTGCAAGCAGACCGGGTGGCTGGAGATCCTCGGGTGCGGGATGGTGCACCAGAACGTCTTCAAGGCGGTGGGCTACCCCGAGGACAGCGTCACCGGCTTCGCGTTCGGGATGGGGATCGAGCGGGTGGCGATGCTGCGCTACGGCCTCGATGACCTGCGCAGCCTGTTCGAGAACGACGTCCGACTGCTGGAGCAGTTCTAGTCATGAAGGTCTCCGTCGAGTGGCTTTCCGATTTCGTGTCGCCCCTGCCGGCTCCCGAGGAGCTCGCCCGGCGCCTGACCCGGGCGGGGCTCGAGGTGGAGCGGATGGAGCGGCCCGCCGAGGCGCTGCGGGGCGTGGTGGTGGCCCGCATCGCCGCCGCCGCGCCGCACCCGGGCGCCGAGAAGCTGACCGTCACCCAGGTCGAGGCAGGCGGCGAGCGGCTGCAGATCGTCTGCGGGGCCAAGAACTTCCAGGTGGGTGACCTGGTCCCGCTGGCGACGGTGGGGACGACGCTTCCCGGCGGGCCGACCATCCAGCGGGCGAGCCTCCGCGGGGTGGAGAGCCACGGCATGCTCTGCTCGGGGAAGGAGCTGGGCCTCTCCGACGACGCGAGCGGGCTGCTCGTCCTTCCCAAGGAGCTCGTCCCCGGGACGCCGCTG
>DASROG010000540.1:0-5349 GCA_035646995.1 Myxococcaceae bacterium | reverse complement strand
ATCCAGTGAGCCCCACCGGCCGAGCGGCGGCCGTTCGGGACCCGCTCAGCCGGCCGAGATGAGCGCCACCGACACCCCGGCCAGGGCGAGGCCGACGCCCTGCCAGCGACCGATGCGCTCGGCCAGCAGCCAGCGGGCGAGCGCGACGGTGACCGCCGGATAGAGCGAGGTCAGGACCGCGACCACGGTCAGCAGGCCTCGCTGGGTACCGAGGAAGAAGAAGATCGCGGCGAGCCCCACCAGCACTCCGGCCAGGACGGGCCCGAGCCGGAGCCAGGCATCCTGCGGCTCCGCTGGACGGCGGAGGGCCCGGGCATGGAGGACGAGCATCGGAACCGCCGCGGCCACCTGCGACGCCGCGGTGGGCCACAGCCCCTCCCCGCGACCAGCGCGCTGAAGACCGATGAAGAGGACCGCGAATCCGAGCCCGGCCAGGACTCCATCCATCACGCTCCGGGACGCCGCCGATCCCGGCCCTGCTCCGCCCTGCCCCTCGCCCTGGGCCGTCAGCCAGACCGCGGGGAGCGCGACCACCAGACCGACCATCGCTCCCGGCCCGGGGCGCTCACCGAGGGCCAGCCCGAGCAGCGCGGGGATGGCGGCGGCCAGCACCCCGGAGAGCGGGGCGACGATGTTCATCTGTCCCCGGGCGAGCCCCCGGTAGAGCGCCAGCGTGCCGAGCCCTCCCCCCAGCCCGGACAGCGCTCCCCAGGCGAGGGAAGCGCCCGACGGACGGCCACCGACGACGAAGGATGCGAGGAGAGTTCCGGCGCCGGCGGCGAGCTGGGCGATCAACGAGACCCGGGCGTAGTGGCTCCGGCGCGAGAGCCAGCCCGCCATGAAGTCGGCGACGCCGTAGCCGAGCGCGGAGCCGAGCGCGAGGAGGATGGCGCTCATGCCGCCTCGCGTCGCCGGCGCCGCCCAGGGAGGGCCGAGCAAGTCGTGACCGAGTTGCAGCGGGCGAAGCGCGGACCTGCTCGCCCACCGCGATGCACTGCAGGGTCGGGACACCCGGCTGCAGCCCGGTGGTGGCCTGGCGCTCGTTGCTCTAGCGCCATGCCATCCGGAGACTCCCCATGAACCTCGCCCCCATCTTCCACCGGTCGCTCCTCGTCGTCCTCCTGGGTACGGCGCCCGCGCTCGCCCAGGCTCCACGCCTGACCCTTCCCGACCCGAGTCCCCACGCGTCGGTGTGCCAGCGAGTAGGTCTCACCGACACCACCATCGACTACCACCGTCCCGCGGTGGGGAAGCGGAAGATCTGGGGCGCGCTGGTTCCCTACAACGAGCCGTGGCGCGCGGGCGCCAACGAGAACACCACCATCACCTTCTCCACCCCGGTCACCGTGGGCGGGAAGCAGATCCCCGCCGGCACGTACGGGCTCCACATGATTCCCACCCCGACCACCTGGACCGTCGCCCTCAGCACCGTGTCCACCGCCTGGGGCAGCTTCAGCTACGACCCCAAGGAGGACGCGGTCCGGTTCACCGTCACGCCCAGCCAGGCCGAGCACCAGGAGAGCCTGCAGTACCGGTTCGAGAACCCCACCGAGACCTCGGTCAACGTGGTCCTTCACTGGGAGCGCCTCCAGCTCTCCTTTCCCCTCACCGTCGACACCAAGGCCGTCACCCTGGTGAGCTTGAAGGGCCAGCTCCGGGGACTCGCCCGCTTCTCCTGGCAGCCGTGGAACCAGGCCGCAGCCTGGTGCACCCGGAACGATTGCGGTGCGGACCAGGCCATGGCGTGGGTGGACCAGTCGATCAACGTGCAGCGCTCGTTTCCCAACCTGACCGCCAAGGCCAAGCTGCTGGAGAAGAAGGACCCGGCCGCGGCGTCCAAGCTACGGGCCGAGGCGATGACGCTCGCCAACGAGACGGACATCAACAACCTCGGCTACCAGCTTCTGGGCGAGAAGAAGTACGCCGAGGCGCTGGAGCTGTTCCGCAAGAACGCGAAGGACCACCCCGAGTCCTGGAACGTCCACGACAGCCTCGGGGAGGCGCTGGCCACCACCGGCGACAAGAAGGGGGCCACCGCCAGCTACGAGCGGGCGCTCGCGCTGGCCCAGGATCCGGTGCAGAAGAAGCGCATCACCACGGTCCTGGCCGGGCTCCGCCAGTAGCGGGACCGGCGCTACTGCTGCAGGCTGGCCTTCACCGTCATCGGGATCTTGAGGGCCGCCGAGATGGGGCAGCCGCTCTTTGCGCCCTCGGCGGCCTTCTCGAATCCGGCGGCGTCGAGGCCCGGGACCCAGCCCTTCACCTCCAGCGCCGACGAGCGGACCTCGAAGCCGCCTCCGGCCTTGGGACCGAACTCGACCACGCAGGTGGTCTCGAGCCGCTTCGGCGCGTGGCCTCCCTGCGCGAGGCCATGCGAGAGGGCCATGGAGAAGCAGCTCGCGTGTGCCGCGGCGAGCAGCTCCTCGGGCGTGGTGGTCCGCGCCACTCCCTCGGTCCGCGCCTTCCAGCTCAGCCCAGCCCCCTGGAAGATTCCGCTCGCCACGCTGGTCTTCCCCTGCCCACTCATCAGATCGCCCTGCCACTCCGCGGTCGCCCGGCTCTGCATGTCCATCCCTCCGTCGTTCGCGTTGATCTGCCCGGGTCCGCGGGCCGGCGCAACGGGTGTGACGCAGTCCCGCGGCGCTGTGCCACGTGTCCGGTTCCTTGGGCGACACCCGGGCACCCGTGCCCGCGCCACACGCTCGTCTCCGCCGGGTGATCGCGCACGCCGGTGAAACGCCTCCCGGCGCCGGTCAGTGCGAGCACGCCGGTGGCCCTTCTCCTCGGGCGAGCCAGGAACTGGATCAAAACCTGGCAGGTGCAGCGCATCTGTGGCACCTGGCGGCGGGCGGCTCCCGGGCGCATAAGCCGGACCCTGAAGACCACCACCTACTGGATCGCCACGGCGGTCCTCACTGTGATGCTCCTCCTCGGCGGGTTGCTCGACCTGGCTCACGCATCCCCGGTGATCCAGACCCTCGCGGCGCTCGGGTACCCCCCTTTTCTGGCGTCGATCCTCGGAGCCTGGAAGCTGCTCGGCGCCGCGGCGATCGCAACTCCCGGCCTCCCGCGCCTCAAGGAGTGGGCCTACGCGGGCGTCGTGTTCGAGCTGTCCGGTGCCGCCGCCTCGCATGCATTCGCGGGGGATCCGGCCGGCAAGATCGCCGTTCCCCTCGTGCTGCTGGCGTTCGCCGCCCTCTCCTGGGCGCTGCGCCCCGCCACGCGGCGGATGGGTGAGGTGCTTCCTGGCGCGCTGGTCCCGCCCCGCACCGCCCGGGCCCGCGCGGCCTAGGCCCCTCGTGCCCCGGGGTTCGAAAGCTCAGAGTCGATCGACCACCGGGAGCTCGACGGAGACCAGCTCGCCGTACTTGAGGCCGGTGCCGGTGTTCATCAGGACCACACGGTCCTCCCGGTCGATGGCACCGCTCGCCACCAGCTTCTTGATTCCCGCCCAGACCGCCCCGCCCTCCGGGGCAGCGAACACCCCTTCCGTCGAGGCGATCTCCCGCATCCCGGCCAGCGCCTCCTCGTCGGTCACGGTGAGCGCCGTCCCGCCCGAGCGACGGATGAGCGCCAGCATGAGGGAGTCGGCGACCGCCACCGGCACCCGGAGGCCGCTGATGCAGGTCTGAGCGCCCTGCACCGCCGGGGCGTGGTCGAGGCCCTGCTGGAAAGCCCGGACGATGGGCGCGCACCCCTCGGTCTGCACCGCGATCATCCGCGGGCGCCGCGAGTCGATCCATCCCAGCTGCTCCAGCTCCTCCAGCGCCTTCCAGATCCCCACCAGCCCGGTTCCCCCTCCGGTCGGGTACACGATGACGTCCGGCACCTCCCACCCGAGCTGCTCCGCCAGCTCCAGCCCCATCGTCTTCTTCCCCTCGGCGCGATAGGGCTCCTTGAGGGTGGAGAGGTCGAACCAGCCCTCCTCGGCGGCGCGCCGCCGCACCCACGCCCCGCAGTCGTTGATCAGCCCACGCACCAGGACGACCTCGGCGCCGTACACCGCCGATTCCTTCCGGTTCAGCTCCGGCGCATCGACCGGCATGTAGACGTGTGCCCCGAGCCCTGCGCGCGCGGCGTAGGCGGCCAGCGCCCCGCCCGCGTTCCCCGCCGTCGGGAGCGCCACGTCGCGGACGCCGAGCTCCCGCGCCCGCGACACCGCGGCGGAGATACCGCGGGCCTTGAAGGAGCCGGTGGGATTGGTACCCTCGTCCTTCAGGAGGAGCCGCTTCAGGCCCGCGACGGCGCCGAGCCGCGCCACCGGCATCAGCGGCGTGTCCCCCTCCCCCAGCGAGACGATGTTCCTCGCCTCGCGAACCGGAAGCAGCTCCCGCCACCGCCACATGCCGCGGGGACGAGCCGCGACCGCGTCCCGGGTCAAGGTCCGCGCGGCGCGCGCGAGGTCGTAGCGAGCGAACAGCACCTTGCCGCAGTCAGGGCAGAGGTTCTGGAGGCGCTCGGCGTCGTGCTCGCGCCCGCAGGCGGTGCACTGGAGGTGAGTCAGCGCGCTCCCGGTGTCGATGCTGGAGGTGGTCATCGCGTCCACCGTAACCGAGCCTCGCGACGGGAGAGATGCCCCCGAGTGGTGGACACCTCCGGTGGACAGCCCACTCAACCCGCGGCCGGAGCGAGCACGACGACGCTGTAGCCGACCGCCGGCACCTGACCCGGATTCGAGTAGGCGTGCCGCTGGTCACCGCGAAAGACGACCACGTCGCCCGGGGCGAGCTCCCAGCGCTGGCCGCTGGCGGAGAGCCGGATCGTTCCGCGCTCGCAGGTGAGGTACTCCCGGGTCCCTGCCGTGTGTGGAACACCGGTCATCGACGCGCCCGGCGGCAGCTCCATCCGCTCGATGATCATCCCCGGGATCGGATCCGGCAGCAGCGAGCGGAGCTCCACCGGACCCCGGACGCGCGTGGGCAGCGCACCCCGGGGATAGTGCCGCGCTCCCGCCCTCGGCGAGGCGAGCAGCTCCTCGATCGAGACCTGGAACACCATCGCCACCCGCTGCAGGACCGCCAGCGTCGGGTTGGCCGTCCCGGACTCGAGGTTGGCCCAGGTCGCCCGGGGCAGCCCCGCCAGCCGGGAGATCTGCTCCTGGGTCATCGAGCGGAGCAGCCGGAGCTGGCGCACGTTCTCGCCCAGACGGCCGGCCGCGTCCTGAGGGGCCGCGTCCATTCCATGACCTTCTGCCAAAAGGCTGGCGCTTCGGTCAATTCCCTGGAGGGCCCCCGCTACCTCCTCTCGTCAGGAGACATCCGATGGAACTTCGCGGAACGGCAGTCATCGTCACCGGAGCGAGCCGGGGGCTGGGCGCCGCCCTGGGTCCGGATCCGCTCGGCGACGGCG
>DASROG010000539.1:0-4207 GCA_035646995.1 Myxococcaceae bacterium | reverse complement strand
CTCCCGGTGCGCCCGGCGGAAGCCCTCGGGCGCACCGGGAGGGGGAACCTGCTCCACGACCGGGTTGCCCACGTACCGCGCGCGCACCCCGTGCGTTCGGTAGAAATCCTCCTCGAAGGGGAGGATGCAGAGCATCCGGTCCACGTCCCGGGCGATCTGCCGCACGCGCCCGCGCCGCCACGCCCAGACCGTGGGACTCACGTAGAACACCACCGGGATGCCGAGCCCCCGGAGCTTCCGCGCGAGCCGCAGGTTGAAGTCCGGCACGTCCACCAGGAAGGCGGCCGCCGGGCGGCGCTCCCGGGCGGCGCGCACCAGCGCCCGGAACACCCGCCAGATGCGCGGCAGCCGCGGGAGGACCTCCGCGATGCCCATCACGGAAATTTCCCGTGCCTCGAACAACCGCTCCAGCCCCGCGGCCTGCAATCGAGGGCCGCCCATCCCGAAGGCCCGGAGCTCCGGCCGGCGGCGGCGCAGCTCGGCCAGCACGTCCGCGGCGTGAAGGTCGCCCGAGGCTTCGCCTGCCACCACCATCAGCTCGCCGTTGGCCATGGACGCTCGGGGGCAGGATGGTACACCTCGGTTCCCTGGTGACCACCGCCGTGGAAAGCACCGTCGGCCGCCGTTCGGGGTGGCGCGCGCTCTGGCGCCTCCTGCCATACGCGCGGCCGCACCTCGGGCGTCTCTTCCTCGCCAGCATGGCGATGGCGGTGCTCGCCGTGGCCACCGGGGTCTACGCCTTCCTGGTGGGGCCCGCCCTCCGATATCTCCTGTCCGGGGGCGCCTCGGCCCTGGGGCGGGTCGCGACCTGGGCGCCGGCATTCGAGGCCGCGGGCCGGGGCCGGCTGCTGCTCGCGCTGCCGCTGGTGCTGTTCGCGCTGGCCGCGGTGAAGGGACTGGCCTACGCCGCCCAGTTCACCTGGAGCGGGCAGTTCGGACAGCGCACGGTGGCCTGGCTCCGGCGGGCGCTGCTGGACGCGCTCCTGCGTCAGTCCCCGGTGCAGCTCGCCGCGCGGATGAGCGGCGACCTCCTCTCGCGCTTCTCCGCCGATGTGACCGCGGTGGAGACCGCGGTCATCTACGCGGTGGGCTCCTGGATCCGCGACGGTCTGCAGATCGCAGTGCTGGCCGGGGTCGCGGTGGCGCTCGACTGGCGGCTGGCGCTGATCGCGCTGGCGGTGGTGCCCCTGGCCGGGGTGCCTGTGGCCCGACTGACCCGCTCGGTGCTCCGTCGGACCCGCGAAGGTCTCACGCGGCTCGGGGGAATGGCCGGCCAGCTGCGGGAGGCGCTCGGGGCGGTCCGGACCGTGCAGGCCTACGGGGTCGAGAAGACCGAGGCCGCGCGATTCGGCGCCCGGGCAGAGGCGCACGCCGCGACGCTCGCCCGTGCCGCCTGGGCCCGTGCGGCCGTCCCGGCGCTGACCGAGGTGCTGGCGGCGCTGGCGGTTGCGGCGGTGCTGGTGTGGGCCGCGGGCAACCTGGAGGTGGCCCCGGAGCGGCTCCTCTCCTTCCTCGCCGCGCTGATCCTCCTCTACCAGCCAGTCAAGGAGCTTGGCCGTGCCTCGCAGTTCGCCATCCAGGGAGCGGCCGCCGCGGAGCGCCTCCTCGAGGTGCTGGAGACGCCCCCGCTGGTGACCGACGCGCCCGGGGCCAAGCCCGCGCCGCGGCTCGCCCGCCTGGTGCGCCTCGATACCGTGAGCCTCGCCTACGGTGACCGCCCGGCGCTCTCCCGCCTCGAGCTGGAGATTCCGGTGGGAAAGGTCACCGCCCTCGTGGGGCCGAGCGGAGGAGGGAAGAGCAGCGTCACCGCGCTGCTGCTCCGCTTCGTCCGCCCCGACGCCGGTCGCATCCTCTGGGACGGGACGGACGTGGAGGTGTGCACCGTGGCCTCGCTCCGCTCCCAGATGGCGCTGGTCACCCAGGAAGCGCTCCTCTTCTCCGGAACCGTGCGCGAGAACCTCCTCGCTGCGCGCCCGGAGGCCACGGGAGGCGAGCTGCGCGCGGCGCTGCGGGCGGCCCGGGCAGAGGACTTCGTCATGGCGCTCCCGCGCCAGTGGGACACGCCGCTCGGTGAGCGCGGCGCGCGGCTGAGCGGCGGACAGCGGCAGCGGCTCGCGCTCGCCCGGGCGGTGCTCAAGGACGCCAGGCTCCTGGTGCTCGACGAGGCCACCAGCAGCCTCGACCCGGAGGGAGAGCGCGAGGTCCAGGCGGCGCTCCAGGCCATGCTCCCCGGCCGCACCGCGCTGGTCATCGCCCACCGGCTGGAGACCATCACCCGGGCGGACCGCATCCACGTGCTGGTGGCCGGGCGGGTGGTGGAGGAGGGGACGCACGAGGAGCTCCTCCTCCGGGGTGGCTGGTACGCCGAGGCCTGGGCGTTCCAGCACCCGCCGGCCGCGGCCACGGGGACCGCCCGGTGAAGCGCCCGAGCATGGTGCTCCGGCCCATCCGGCGCCGGAGGAAGACGCCGGGGTGGATCCGCCTCCTGAGGGCGGCGCTCCTGCTGCTGGCCCTCACCCTCGGGTGGTTCGCGCTGCTGGCCGCGGTCCGGCCCCTCCCGCTCACGCCACCGCCGGCCACCCGTGAGCTCCGGGGCGCCTGGCACGTCCACACCACCCGGAGTGACGGCCGGGGTAGCCCGACCGACGTCGCCCGGGCGGCGCGCGAGGCCGGCCTCGACTTCCTGGTGCTCACCGACCACAACCCGCGCGACCTGCCGACCCCGGCGCGGGAGGAAGGCGTGCTGCTCGTCGCGGGCGAGGAGTCGAGCACGCCGTTCGGGCACCTGGCGGACGTGGGCAGCCGGCGCGCGCTGACCGACGCGGAAAAGGTGTCCGCGCCGGTGCGGGCCGTGCTCGAGCTGGGCGGCCTCGCGATCGTGTCCCATCCGCTCCATCCCCAGCGGGCATGGACCGACCTCTCCCAGGCGCGGAGCGCGAGCGGGGTGGAGGTGTGGAGCGGCGACTCGGCCTGGGGAGCGCTCCGCCAGCGTCCGCTGACCCGGCTCCTGCCCGCCCTGGGGACGGCGCTGGTGAGCCCCGAGCGCGCGCTGGTGTACGCGCTCGCCGAGGCCCGACCGGCGGAGAGCTGGCTGCTGTCCCTGGACGGCCCGGAGCCGAAGCTCGCCTTCTGCGGGCCGGACGCGCACGGCTGGCCGAGCTACGGCGCGGCCTTCCGCTGGATGTCCGTCCATCTCACCGGCATCGCCTCGCTTCCCGAGGCCCCGGCCGAGGCCGCGCAGGCGCTCGTCCAGGAGCTCCGCGCGGGGCGCTTCTACTGCGCGGTGGACGCCCTCGCTCCCGTCGCCGGCTTCGCGGTGCTCCCGGCCGACCGGCGGACGTTCCGGGTGGGCGACGTGCTCGAGGTGCGCCTCCCGGGGGTGCACCCGCCCGGAACCCGCATCGTGGTGCACGGACCGGGTCGGGTCCTGGACGCCTCGCACGTTCGCCTCGAGGCCCCGGGACAGGTGCTGGTGGAGGTGCGGGTCGAGACGCCGGGACTGGGGCTGGGCGACGTCTCCTGGCCCTGGCTCCTGGCCCAGCCGGTGAAGGTGGAGGCGCCCCCGTGAGGCGGGCCCTGTACGTCCTCCTCAGCACCCTCGCGTTCGTCGTGCTCTCGCCGCTGCTGCTGCTCGCGCGGAAGACGCGGCGAGGGCTGCTGGAACGGTTCGGGTTTTACCGGCCGGAGGCGGTGCCGCAGGGGGGCTGGCCCCGGGTCTGGCTCCACGGGGCGAGCGCCGGCGACCTCCAGGCCCTCTCACCGATGATCGCCCGCTTCCGCGAGCGCTTTCCCGACGCCCGCATCTTCCTCACCACCATGACCGACACCGGTCGGGCCATGGCGGAGCAGCGGCTTCGCGCCCAGGTGGACGGCGTGCTCTACGCGCCCTGGGACCTCCCCGGCGCCACGCGCCGGGCGATGCGGGCGCTGCGGCCGGACCTCCTGGTGCTCGAGTACGCGGAGATCTGGCCCAACCTCATCCACGCCGCCCGGGCCGCAGGAGCGCGGGTGGTGCTCACCAACGGGCGCTTCTCCCCGGAGCGCCTCCGTGGGTACCGGACGCTGTTCGCGGTGTTCGGAAATCCGCTCACCGAGCTAGATCTCTTATTGATGCGCGAGGACGACGAGGCCGAGCGGGCCCTGTCGCTCGGCGCCCCGCTGGACCGGGTGTGGGTGACCGGGAACACCAAGTTCGACGGGCTGGCCG
>DASROG010000538.1:0-4061 GCA_035646995.1 Myxococcaceae bacterium | reverse complement strand
CCTCCGGGGGAACGACTCCAGCCCTCCATGCGCAGGAACGGACGCCGGGCCGTCACGCCGTCGGGCAGCCCGACGAAGAGCCCGGAACGAGGTGCCGGAACGAGGTGCCAAACACCTCGTTACCCGGAGCCTGCTCCCTTCTTGGTCGTAACTCACTGGAAGAACTAGGAAAATCCGAAAAACGGCGAACCGTGGTGTCCGAACCGCCCGAACCGCGGTGTCAAGCACCTCGTGACGGGGTCACTTCGTCGCCGCGGTCGACGTCGCGGCGAGCTCTCCCTGGAAGCGGTCCGCCTCGTCGGAGCGACCCAGCGCACGGTACGCGGTAGCCAAGTCCTGCCGGGCCATCGTGAGCCACAGCGCCTGGGGGTTCTTGCGCTTCACGAGCAGCTCGTACCCGGCGCGGCTCTGGGCTTCGGCGTCGGCCGTCCGGCCCGCCGCGAGGAGGACATGCCCGAAGCGGACCCGCCCGACGCCCTGGAGCGGGTGGTCCTCCGGAAGCGTGTCCCGGTACAACGCCAGGACGCGGCGGAACAGCTCCTGCGCCCGCGCCGAGTTGCCGCGTCGTTGCTCCACGTCCGCCAGGTTCGAGAGCGCGACCCCGATGACGTAGTGCTTGCCGTGGTGGACCTCCTCGTAGATCTCCGCCATCCGGCGGAAGTTGGCGGCGGCGTCGTCCAGCCGCCCCTGGTCGCGGGCGACGATTCCCAGCTCGTTCAGCGTGGACGCGACGCGCGGATGGATCGGGCCGTAGACCCGCTCCTGCGTCGTGAGCGCGCGGGTCAGCAGCGTTCGCGCCTCGTCCCGCCGCTCCAGCCTCAGGAGCGAGCGCGCAAGGATGGTCTGTGCCGAGGCCGTCTCCGGGTGGTCCGGGCCGTACCAGGTGCTCATGATCTCCAGTGCCTCGCGGTCCCAGCGTTCCGCCTCGGCATAGTTCCCGGTCTCGAGCTGGACCGCGCCGAGGTTGATCATGTCGTCCGCCACGTGCGGATGGTGCGGCCCATAGAGCCTGCGGTCCACCTCCAGCACCTTCTGATTGAGCGCATCGGCCTTCGCGTACTGCCCGGTGTAGAAGTGACAGTTGGCCAGCTCGGTGAGGCTCGCCGACAGGTCGGCCTCCAGCCCGGGACGGTCGGTCTGGAGCCGGACCGCCTCGTCGAGCTCGCGGATCGCCTCCGGATACCGTCCGGCGTTTTCCAGGACGCGACCGAGCGCCGAGATCGCGCGCGCCACCTCCGGATCGTTCCGGCTGAGGTGGCGGCGGAGCATCGCCAGCCCTTCTCGGATCTTCCGCTCCGCGTCGTCGTAGCGCCCGCGCGCGCTGATGAGCTGCCCGCTGGCGACCAGCGAACGGGCCACGTCCGGATGGTCCGGGCCGAACGCCGTGCGACGGAGCTCGAGGGCGCGGGTGAGCAGCGTGTCCGCCTGGTCCAGCCGCCCCAGGTTCTGGGCGATGCCGCCCAGCGTCTGCAGTAGCTCCGCCTGGACCGCGGGCTCGCCCTCGAGCGACTGGGCTTCCCGCACGCCGCGGTCGACGAGGTCCACCACCTTGACGTCGGACGACGGGCCCACCTCGCCGGTTCCTCCTTCGAACAGCTGGAGCATGAACTTCTGGATGCGCTGGGTCCTCGTCGCCTCGGCGGCGACCGCATCACGCGCGCGCGCCAGCCGCACCGCGGAGTACGCGGTCACTCCGAGCACCACCACCCCCACCGCGGACACGACCAGCACCTTCCGGGCGTTCCGCCGCAGGAGCTTCCCCGCGCGGTAGGCCAGCGAGTCCGGCCGCGCGTCCAGCGGCTCCCCGGCCAGGTGGTGGTCGAGGTCGCGGATCAGCGCCTCGACCGACGGGTACCGGCGCGACGGGTCCCGCTGCATGGCCGTGAGGGTGAGCACGTCCAGGTCGGACCAGGCGGAGCGGCTTGCCTGGACCGGTCGGCCCGCGACCTGGGAGGGCCGCGGCGGCTCCTGCTCCAGCACTCGGCGCGCCGCCTCGTGGGGCTGCAGGCCGGTCAGGTCGAACGGGAGTCGACCCGCGAGCAGCTCGAAGAGGAGGACCCCCAGCGCGTAGACGTCGGTCTCCACGCCGAGCCGGCCGCCCTCGACCTGCTCGGGGGCGGCGTAGGCCGGGGTCATCAGACGCAGCCCGGTGCGCGTCGGGTCCGTCCCGGGCCCGGTCGGGTCGAGCTGCTTGGCGATCCCGAAGTCGAGCAGCTTCACCGACCCGTCCGCCTTCACCAGGATGTTGGAGGGCTTGAGATCTCGATGAATCACGGCGTGCCGGTGCGCGTGCTGGACCGCCTCGCACACCGCCCGGAACAGGCGCAGCCGCTCGGCCAGCCCGCACCCTCGCGCGCGGCAGTACTCGGTCAGCGGGACGCCCTCCACGTACTCCATCGCGAACCAGGGCGTGCCGTCGGGCAGCGTTCCCGCGTCGTGGAGCTGGGCGATGGCCGGATGGTCGAGCTGCGCCAGCGTGCGCTGCTCTGCGAGGAAGCGCACCCGGCGCGACGGTGAGACCCAGGCGTCCCGGAGAAGCTTGAGCGCCGCGCGACCACCCACGTCCTCGCGCTCCACCAGGTAGACGACGCCCATCCCACCCTCGCCGAGCAGGCGCACGACCTGGTACGGGCCCATCCGCCCCGGCGTGTCGGACCCGAGCAGCAGGTGTCCGGCGACCTCCGGAAGCGAGCGGTCGAGGAACGAGCCCGGCGTGCGGTCCTCGACCAGCAACGCCTCCACCTCGGCGACGAGCGTCGTGTCCCCCTCCGAGCGCGCCTCGAGGAACGCGTGCTGCTCGCCAGCCGGCAGATCCGCCGCGGCGTGGAAGAGGTCCTGCACCCGCCGCCAGCGCGACGGGCCGGAGATCGGGTCAGCCGGTGTGCCGGAGCTCATGGGCCAGGAACGCGCGGGCCGCGCGCCAGTCGCGCAGGACCGTGGCCTCGGACACGCCGAGGACCTCGCAGGTCTCGCGGACATCGAGGCCACCGAAGAAGCGGCTCTCGACGATGAGCGCCTGGCGCGGCTCGAGCCGGGCCAGCGACTCCAGCGCGGTGTCGAGGGCCAGCACCTGCTCGGAGCCCGCCTCGGGTGGAAGCGTGTCCTCGTCGAAGGTGACCAGTGGCGCGCCACCGCCGCGCTTGCGCGCCGAGCGACGCCGGGCCGCCTCCACGAGCACCTGACGCATGGCGCGCGCGGCGATGCGCTTGAAGTGGGCCGGTGAGGTGGCGGCGAACTCCGGCGACGAGGCCAGCTTGAGCCAGGCCTCGTTCACCAGGGCAGTGGGGCTGAGCGTCCGGCTCGGATCGTCACGGCGCACGGTCGCCGCGAGCCGACGCAACTCGTCATAGGCGGCGGTGAACAGGTGGTCCCGTGCCCCAGCGTCGAGGACTCCAGACGATCGGGGTCCTGCTCGGGGCATGACGGGTTCCGTCCTGTTTCTGCGCACCGGAGGGCGTAGCACGCGCGACGGAGCGCGGGCAAACGGAGGGTTGGGCCGATGAGAGCTGCGCTCGGGATGATGGCCGCCGCGGTCCTGTGGACGGCCTGTGGCGGGGGTGAAAACAACCCAGGGGGTGGGGGCGCGATGACCGCCAGCATCGACGGCCAGGCATTCTCGTCGTCTCAGCTCGCAAGCGCGTCGGCGGCGTCTTCGAGCATGGTGTCCGTCTACACCATCATCGGAGCCCGCCTGCTGTCCGGGACCACCGCCCAGAGCATCTCGCTCTCGCTCTACAACATCGCCGGCCCGGGGACGTACCCCCTGGGCGTGAACTCCACGAACTTTGGCGGCATCGGCACGGTGGCCGAGGGCGCGACCGCGTGGACCACCCCGCTGAGTGGAGCCGCGGGGACGGTGAACATCACCAGCCTGACGCCGACCCGGATCGCCGGGACGTTCAGCTTCAACGCCGCGGAAGTGGTCAATCCGAGCTCCACCAAGAGCGTGACCAATGGGGCCTTCGACATGCCGGTGACCGGAACCCCCGGGACCGTGCAGCCGTACCAGGGCAGCTCGATGAAGGCGACGCTCGGAGGCACGTCGTGGATCGGGGCGACGA
>DASROG010000537.1:0-3425 GCA_035646995.1 Myxococcaceae bacterium | reverse complement strand
ACCACTCCGAGAACGGCCGGGGAGAGGTGGAGAGCCTGGCCGAGCGTCATCGGTCCGAGGTTCCAGCGATCCACCAGGAGCGGCTTGAGCGCCGGGAAGGCGAGCGCGTACACCAGCGCGCCGAGGAACCCACCGGCGACGGTGAACCAGGCATCGCGCCGCCCCTCGGCCGACGCGACGAGACACGTTCCGGGGCAATACCCCGAGAGCGCGAAGCCGACCCCGAAGATCAGGCCGCCGATCAGCACGCCAGCCACGTACGCCGGCTTGATGGCGAAGTGCGCCTGGCCGAGCCCGGCCAGCACGCCCGTGCCGACCGCCGCGACGCCGATGGCCAGGAGCATGAACTTGAGGATGGTGAGGTCGCGCAGCCGCAGCGTTCCGAGGATGAGCTCGTGCCGGGCGGCGCCCACGCGCTGGAGCAGCGCTCCGAAGCAGAGGCCAACGGCGAAGGCGAGAGCCAGGTTCAAGGTATCCTCCAGTAGAGCGAGCGGGCGACCACGATGCCCGAAGCGAAGACGCCCGCGGCGAACACCATTCCCGAGACTGCGAGCTGCGAGATCCCGCTGAGCACGTGACCGCTGGTGCAGCCACCGGCGAGCCGGGCGCCGAAGAGCAGGAGGAAGCCGCCGGCGAAGGCCACCGCGAACCGGAGCGCCGGCGAGGGCCCGAAGCGCGCTCCCCAGAGCGGTGGGACCGCGGAACGGCTTCGGCTCCGGCTGAGCGCCGAGGCGACCAGGCCCCCGACGATCAGCCCCAGCACCAGCATCACCTCACCGCTCACCGCGGTGCCCACCACCTTGAAGTAAGGCTGGGCTGCCGTCCAGCGCGGGGCGATGCGGTCGAGCGCCATGCCCCAGGTGGTGCAGTAGCTCGTGGACACGCCGATCGGGCGGAGCAACCCGATGGCCGCGGTCATCAGCAGCCCCAGGAGGACCCCGCCCAGGCGCCAGTCGAGCAGCCTCGCCGGCGGCTCAGGAGTGTTCTTCACGCGTGCTCTCCTTCCGTCGCGCCCTGAGAGCCAGACCCGGCGAGGAAGGATTCGCGGAGAAGAGCCTCGCGGCGCTCAGCCGGGAAGCGCCGTCATCCCGCGGGCGAACACGAGCCACGCCCCGGTGCCGGAGAGCACGAGCCGGAGCGGCTGCGACACGACGAGGGCCAGACCGCCCCACAGCGTGGCCGGGTGGAGCCGCCGCCGAGTGACCACGTCCCGACGACCAGCGGAGCCAGGAAGAGGTCAGTGATGCCGAAGAACGCCGGGGGCCCGCCGACCTTCGTCGGGAGCCGCCCGGGCTGAGCTCCCCAGGCTACAGCTGGGCCACCGCGTCCCGGTAGAGCTCGTCGAGCAGCGCGCGGTACTTCTGCTCCACCACCTGCCGCTTGAGCTTCAAGCTGGGGGTGAGGTCTCCGCTCTCCACCGTGAGGTCCCGGGGGAGAATGACGAACCGCTTGATGCTCTCGAAGCTGGCCAGCTGGCCGTTGAGGGCGGTGACGCACTCCTCGACCACGCCGAAGACTTGCGGCGAGCGCACCAGCTCGTCGTAGCTCGCGTCCCGCATCCCACGGGTGGCGGCCCAGGCGCGCACCGAGTCGGGATCGATCGCAACCAGGGCGGAGACGAAGTGGCGGTTGTTCCCGTGCACCAGCACCTGGCTCACCATCGGGCACGACACCTTGAGCTTGAGCTCCAGGTCGGAGGGCACCACGTACTTACCCTGCGAGGTCTTGAGCAGATCCTTCTTCCTGCCGGTGATGCTGAGGAACCCATCCTTCAGCTCGCCGAGGTCGCCGGTGTGCAGCCAGCCGTCCGCATCCAGGGTCTCGGCGGTGAGCTCGGGCAGTCCGTGGTAGCCGCGCATCACCCCGCGGCCCCGGATGAGGACCTCACCGTCCTCGGCGATCTTCAGCTCCGTGCCGGGCAGCGGCGGCCCCACGGTTCCGAACCGGTAACGATGCGGCAGGTTCACGCAGGTCGCGGCGCTGCTCTCGGTCAGGCCGTAGCCCTCGAGGATGAGCACGTCGGCGGCGTGAAAGAACTCGGCGATGGTCCGCGAGAGCGGTGCGCTCCCGGAGACGAAGAACCGGAGTCGCCCCCCGAACCGGGCCTGCAGCCTGGAGAAGACCAGGCGGGAGGCGACGGCGTGCTTCAGCGCCAGCAGCCCCGTGGGCGCCCTTCCCGCCTGCCGGAGCCGGGACACCTCCGCCCCCACCCGGAACGCCCACTTGAAGATGGCGTGGGTGAGCCCGCCGGCTTCCTTCGCCGCGCCGACCACCCGGTTGTAGATCTTCTCGAAGATGCGCGGCACCGCGGCGATGAAGGTGGGGCGGACCTGCGGCAGGTTGTCCACCAGCCGGTCCACGCGCCCGTCGATGGCGGTGAGGAACCCGATGCGCAGCTGCGCCACCTCGAGCACCTTCCCGAAGATGTGGGCCAGGGGGAGCCAGAGGTACTGGATGTCCTCGGGCCTCAGGAGCCCGAGCGTGTCGATGGCCTCGGCCTCGTAGATCCATCCTTCGTGGAGGAGCTCCACCCCCTTCGCCCGGCCGGTCGTGCCCGAGGTGTAGATGAGCGTGGCGAGGTCGCCGGGGCGGACGGCGCGAGCGATGCGCTCGAAGGCAGCGGGGTCCCGGGCGTCGTGCTCCCGTCCCCGCTCCATCAGCTGGGCGAGGCTGATGACCCAGCCATCCGCGCTCGGCGTTCCGTCGAAGACGATCACCTGCTTGATGGTGCGCAGGTCGTCCCGCCGGGTGGCGAGCTTCCGGACCTGTTCCTCGTTCTCGACGAAGACCAGGACCGCCGCCGAGTCGTTGAGGATGAACGCGCAGTCCTCGGCGGTGCTCGAGGGGTAGATGGTGGTCGTGGCGCCGCCCGAGCTGAGGGTCGCCAGGTCGGCGATGATCCACTCGAGCCGCGTCCCGGAGAGCAGCGCGCAGCGCTCCCCCGGTCTCAGGCCCAGCGCCTGGAGCCCGGCCGCCGCCGCCCGGATCCGATCCCCGAGCTGCCCCCAGCTGAGGGGCTTCCACTCCTCTCCCTGCGGCTCGAGGAAGGCCGTGGCGGCGGGCGTCGCGGCCACGCGTTCCAGGAGCAGCTCGGGAATGGTCCGCGCCGCCCGCGGGCCCTCACGCCCCGAAGAGGTCCTGGTCTCCACCGCTGCGGTCTCCACGGCTCGGTTCCTCCCAGCTTCCCACTCCAGCACGGCCTACGTCCCGGAGAGAGAACGATCCAGCATCGGGAACGTTCCCGGCTTCTCGTGCGACGGGGCCGGCCTCGTCGGCTCGCCGCGTCGGCGGACCGCGCGCCGCGGATCATCCCGTCCCGGCGCGCAGTCCGCCGACGCGGCGAGCCGACGAGGCCGGCCCCGTCGCACGAGAAGCCGGGAACGTTCCCGATGCTGGATCGTTCTCTCTCCGGGACGTAGGCCGTG
>DASROG010000536.1:0-11612 GCA_035646995.1 Myxococcaceae bacterium | reverse complement strand
GCTCCGGGGGCCATCATCCCCTTCGGCAGGTCGAGCCGCTGGCTCCAGAGCGAGCCGAAGGCCCACGCCGCGGTGGCGAACATCAGCACCGCCACGCCGCCGAGGCTCCCGCGCAGCTCGCTGCCGACGTTGAGCAGGATGATGCCCCCGAAGCCGATCACCAGGGCGACCCAGTCCTTGGTCCGCGGCCACCGTCCCCACAGACCGCCGAAGAGCGCCATCCACAGCGGCATCGCCGAGACCATCAGGGCCGCGAGGCCGGAGCTGACGGTCTGCTCGGCGATGGCCACGCCGCCGTTCCCGCAGGCCAGGAGCAGCGTGCCGATGAGGAGGGCGTTGCGCCACTGCACCCGGGTGGGGAACGACTCGCGTCGCGCCCGGGCGATGGCCAGCATCACCACCCCGGCGATGAGGAAGCGGATCGCCGCCATGGTGAAGGGCCCGAAGCCCTCCATGGCCACCCGCATCGCCAGGTAGGTCGAGCCCCAGATGACGTAGAGGGAGAAGAGGGCGAGCCCCACCGCGAGACGACTGGTCGATGATGCGGAACCGGTGGGGCTCATGACGACGGAGTCTCACTAGCGCCGGTCGGACGCGCTTGCCGGATCTTGCTGCTGTTCTCCCGTTGCGGCCTCCGACGTGTGCTGGTTGGCTACGGGACACCGATGTCCGACCCCCGGGCCCTGGATCCAGAGTCGCAGCGCCTGCTGGAGGACGGCCAGCGGACGAAGAACTGGAAGCGGTGGGGTCCCTACCTGTCGGACCGTCAGTGGGGGACCGTGCGCGAGGATTACTCCGCCACGGGCGAGGCCTGGGAGTACTTCCCTCATGACGCGGCGCGCTCACGCACCTACCGCTGGGGAGAGGATGGGCTCCTGGGCATCACCGATCGCGAGTGTCGACTGTGTCTCGCGGTCGCGCTGTGGAACGAGCACGACCCCATCCTGAAGGAACGGCTCTTCGGGCTCACCGGAAACGAGGGCAACCACGGCGAGGACGTGAAGGAGCTGTACTACTTCCTCGACGCCACCCCGACGTCCAGCTACCTCGAGGCGCTCTACAAGTACCCGCAGCGCCCGTTCCCTTACCTGCAGCTCCTCGAGGAGAACCGCCGCCGTGGGCGGAGCGCGCCGGAGTACGAGCTGCTCGACACCGGCGTCCTCGACGGCAACCGCTACTGCGACGTCCGCGTCGAGTACGCCAAGGCCGACCCCGACGACCTCTGGATGCGCCTCACCCTCACCAACCGCGGGCCGGAGACGGCGAAGCTGCACGTGCTGCCCACGCTGTGGTTCCGGAACACCTGGGCCTGGGGGCGGACGACCGAGAGCTACTGGCCCCGGCCCGAGCTGCTCGGGGAGGACGGGCACGTGCTCGCACGGCACGCCTCGCTGGGGCTCTTCCGCTTCGAGCCAGGGGCCACCGACTCCGGCGTCCGGCCGGAGCTGCTGTTCTGCGACAACGAGACGAACGCGGAGCGGCTGTTCGGCGTGCCATCGCGGAGCCCCTGGCCGAAGGACGCGATCCACCAGGCGGTGGTGCTGGGCCGGCGCGAGGCGGTGAACCCGGAGCAGGCAGGCACCAAGGCCGCGGCGCACTACCGGCTCGAGCTGCCGCCGGGAGGCTCGACGAGCCTCCGCGTC
Organism: Myxococcaceae bacterium; assembly: GCA_035646995.1. GTDB lineage: Bacteria > Myxococcota > Myxococcia > Myxococcales > Myxococcaceae > RPRB01. Next base: position 9,969 of record DASROG010000536.1, on the reverse strand, counting down.
AGGCTGGCCGCGGTGGAGTACGGGGTGGCGTCGGACTTCGGTCCCTCGGTGGACGCGCTCTTCGCCGAGCGCCGGGCCGAGGCCGACGCGTTCTACGCCCGTCACCTGCCGGCCGACTCGACCGAAGAGGAGCAGCGGGTCGCCCGGCAGGCGTGGGCCGGGCTCCACTGGTGCAAGCAGTACTACCACTACAGCGTGGCCGAATGGCTGGAGGGCGACCCCGCCGGTCCGGTGCCGCCGCCCGCACGCCGGAACGGACGGAACTCCGGCTGGTCGCAGAACCTCTACAACCGAGATGTCCTCTCCATGCCCGACACCTGGGAGTACCCCTGGTACGCGGCCTGGGACATCGCGTTCCACATGGTGCCGTTCTGCGAGGTGGATCCGGCGTTCGCCAAGGAGCAGCTCATCCTCCTGCTCCGCGAATGGTACCTGCACCCCAACGGCCACCTGCCGGCCTACGAGTGGGCGTTCTCGGACGTGAACCCGCCGGTGCACGCCTGGGCCTGCTGGCGGGTCTACAAGAAGACCGGACCGCGCGGCCGTCGCGACGTCGCCTTCCTCAAGCGCGTCTTCCACAAGCTCCTGCTCAACTTCACCTGGTGGGTGAACCGGAAGGACCCCGACGGGCGGAACCTCTTCTCCGGCGGCTTCCTCGGTCTGGACAACATCGGCGTCTTCGACCGGAGCAAGCCCCTGCCCACCGGCGGCCAGCTGACCCAGGCCGACGGGACGGCGTGGATGGCCTTCTACTGCACCACGATGCTCAGCATGGCGCTGGAGCTGGCGCAGATGGAGGAGTCGTACCAGGACATCGCCAGCAAGTTCTTCGAGCACTTCGTGGCCATCGTCGACGCGATGAACGCCATGGGCGGCCGGGGGCTCTGGGACGAGACCGACGGCTTCTATTACGACCACCTGGTCCTCGACGGCCGCAGCATCCCGCTGAGAATCCGGAGCCTGGTGGGCATCATCCCGCTTTTCGCCGCCGAGGTGCTCGGCGACCGCGAGGTGGATCGGCTGCCCGGGTTCAGCAAGCGAATGCGCTGGTTCCTGGAGAACCGGCCCGAGCTGGCGATGCACGTCTTCTACCGGCCGCCCGAGAACGGATCACCGGGGGCGCGGCTCCTCGCCATGGCCCCGCGCGAGCGCCTGATCCGTCTGCTCACCTACGTGCTCGACGAGAACGAGTTCCTCTCCCCCCACGGGATCCGGAGCCTCAGCCGCGTGCACGCGGCACACCCCTACGTGCTGGCCGGGCACTCCGACTGGACGGTGCGCTACGACCCGGGCGACTCGACCACCGGCATCTTCGGCGGCAACTCGAACTGGCGCGGGCCGGTGTGGTTCCCGACCAACTACCTTCTCATCGAGGCGCTGGAGCGGTACCACCACTTCTACGGTGACGCGCTGAAGATCGAGTGCCCCACCGGCTCGGGGTGCCACCTCACTCTGGCCGAGGTGGCGCATCTGCTCTGCACCCGTCTCCTGGCGCTCTTCCTCCCCGACGCCCGCGGGCGGCGGCCGGCACACGGGGACGAGGCGCGCTACGCGAGCGATCCCGCCTTCCGCGACCTGGTGCTCTTCTACGAGTACTTCCACGGCGACAACGGCCGTGGCCTCGGTGCGAACCATCAGACCGGATGGACGGCGCTGGTGCTGGAGGCGCTGCGGGACGTGGCCGAGTGGCGGAGGCGTGGGCAGTGAGCCTCAGGTCCTGCTCGGTCGCCGGGAACACGCTGCGATGGTCGCTTCACCAGCGCTGACTGCTGCGCGCCGCGCCCGGAGGCTTGGGGATTCTTGGTGACGGTCAGCTTTCCCATGTGCAGCTCTCCCGGCGCGAGCTCTCGACGATTGGACGGCCCCGCAGCCCCGACTCATCGGTCGAGCGCGGCGACCGACCAGGCCAGCGTTGCCCCGGCCGAGGCGAGCGCCCGGACGTGGTTCCAGGGAAGCCAGACCCCGAGGTAGGCAGCCCAGAGCGCCTCGGTGCTCGGACTCTCGGCGTCGGCCCGGGCGAGTCGCTCGTTCCGGGGGACGTGAACGATGATGGTGAGCCCGAACACCCCCAGCAGGTACAGGAGGCCGCCGGCGATCATCCACGCCATGCCCCGTTGCTCGCCCCCGATGAGGCCGGCGACGACCAGCACCGCCGCGAGCACGGCGGTCCCGACGAACGCTCCCAGGAAGACCGGGTTGAGGATGGTTGCGTTGATGGACTGCATCGCGGCCACGGCGCGAGACGCGGGCAACCTCCGCAGTGCCGGCATGACCGCGACGGAGAAGACGAAGAAGGTGCCCGCCATCAGCGCGGCCCCAAGCGTCGCCAGGACCAGGACCGCCGTGGACCAGGTCACCGGGACGATCCGGCTCCGAGGCGCTCCCGGGCGTGCTCGAGCGAGTGGCCGAGCGCGGTTTCGATCTCCGCGGAGCTGGCCGCCCCGCACTCCACCGCGCGGCGGAGCCCGTTGAGGAGCCCGCGGGCGGTGGCCGCGTCGTCGAACTCGGCGCCGAGCCGGGTGGCCTGCGCCGCCTGGTCGAGGAACTTGCGCAGCCGGGCCGCGGCCGGGGCGATCTCCTCGCGCAGGGTGGCGAACAGGGCGCCGTAGCGCGCCGGCAGCTGCGCCGGGTGCAGGTCCCAGCCCTGGATGATGCCATCCCGGTAGGCCCGCCGGACGTCGTCCGCGGTGCGGGACCAGGCCCGGAACACCGCCTCGCGGTTCGCCGCGCGCTCGGAGTCGTTCCTCGGCTCGCGGTGCGGACCCACCGGCAGGAGGGTGGTCGGACCGTCGGCGACGGTGACCCCGGTCCCGGAGAGCGCGAGCTGCAGCAGCCGCCGCACCAGCTCCACCGATGGATGCCCCAGCCACTGGTGCGCGGCGCTGATGCCCAGCGCGGAGGTCATGTCGTAGGGCCCGACATGCACCGAGCGGCAGCGGCCGCCGGCAGCCTCCACCAGAGCGAGGATGCCCAGCTTCCCGTCCAGGGAGATCAGCGCCGACGGGGTCTCCACCATCAGCTCCAGGGCGATGGCCCCCGCGGGCCAGCCGAGCCGGTGCTCCAGCGCCTCCGCCGAGCGGCGGAGCAGCTCCACCTGGATGGGGAGCACCACCTTCGGGGCGGTGAGCGCGAAGCCGGGGATGGCCTCGCCGCTCAGCTGTGCCCCCACCTGCTCCAGGGTCCGGAGCGCCCGGCGAGCGGTGCGCCCGGAGAACGGCTTCAGCCGGAGGCCGATGAACGGAGGCAGGGTTCCCTCGCGTCGCCCCTGCTCCAGGGCGATCCCCACGGCTTCCGCGTGCGCGTTCTCCTCCTCGTCGGGACGGACGCCGTAGCCGTCCTCGAAGTCGATGCGGAGGTCCTCCACCGGCTCGCGGTCCAGCTTGGCGATCACCCGCTTGCGAAGGTCGGTCGCCTGGGTCGGGCTCAGCGACAGGCCGAGCGCGTGCGCGTAGGTCGGGCCGTCCGGGGCGTAGGTGTCCAGCGCGGCGCGGGCGAGCGCCCCCATCCGGGCCGCGGCGCCGGACTTGAAGAGGTGCGCGCCGCCGTAGAGGACCTGCACCGGTCGCCGTCCGGCAGGGCCGGCGCATCGCTCGCGATCGCGCTGGTGAAGCGCCTCGTCGAGCGACTCCAGCAGGGGCTGCAGGGCCTCGGTCAGCGGGGGCAGCGCCATGGCCGCCCCCATACCACCACAAGGGTCAGCGGTTCGACTGGAGGTGGGCCTCCAGGAACCACAGCCACTTGTCCACCCCGCGGGAGATCTCGGTGAAGATGTCCGCGGTGTCCTTGTCGCCCAGCTTGTCCGCCTCGTCGATGGCGGCGCGGGCGAGCTTGCCGTAAGCGGCCAGCGCGCTGGACAGCGCATCCACGTGCTCGTTCCCCTCGGCGATGTTCCCCGGGTACTCGGAGAGCTTGCTCGCCTTCACTGCGAGACGGGCGGTGCCCTCCGCGGTGCCGCCGAGCTGCACGACGCGCTCGGCCGTCAGGTCGACGTACTCCTCGACGTCCTCGTTGATGTCATCGAACAGCTTGTGCAGGGCGATGAAATTCGGGCCCTTGACGTTCCAGTGGGCCTGCTTGACCTGGGTCTGCAGGTCCACCGAGTCGGCGAGTCGCGCATTGCACAGCGCGATCACCTGCGTCCGGATCCCCTCTGCAAGATCGTTCTTGGTTGCGTAGAGCTTGGGCATGGTCATTCCTCCGCGGAGTCGTGTAGACGCGAGCGGGGCTGCCCGCCACCCGGACTGCGGGTGCCGCACGAACGTCACGAGACCTGCTCCCCTGGTCCGTGCTGTAAACTTTGCTGATGCCTGAGTACGACCTGGTGGTGATCGGCTCGGGGCCCGCCGGCGAGAAGGGGGCGGCCCAGGCAGGGTACTTCCGCAAGAAGGTCGCGGTGGTCGAACGGCTGTCCAATCTGGGCGGCGCGGGCGCGAACACCGGGACCTTGCCCTCGAAGACGCTCCGGGAGACGTCGCTGTACCTGTCCGGGTTCCGCCAGCGCGGCCTCTACGGCGTGGACATGAGCCTCCAGGCGCGGACCGGCGTCCGCGAGCTGCTCTTTCGCGAGCGCGCGGTGGCGCAGGAGGAGCAGGTCCGGGTGGCGCAGAACCTCCGCTCCCACGGGGCCGACCTGTACCAGGGCAAGGGACGCCTGCTCGATCCGCACACCGTCCTGGTCCGCAGGCCGGGCGCCGAGGAGCGCCTCACCGCGGAGGTCATCCTCATCGCCACCGGGAGCACGCCGTTCCACCCACCGCTGTTCAACTTCTCGGCGCCCGGGGTCTACGACTCGGACAGCATCCTCCTCATGTCCGAGGTCCCGCACTCGCTGGTGGTGGTGGGCGGCGGGGTCATCGGCTGTGAGTACGCCTGCACCTTCGCCGCGCTGGGCATCCCGGTCACCCTGGTCGAGACGCGAACGCCGCTGCTGTCCTTCCTCGACCTCGAGATGTCCACGCGGCTCAAGGCGCGGATGGAGGGGCTCGGGGTGCAGTTCCGGATGCCGGCCACGGTCGAGTCGGTGGACGTGGAGGAGGGTCGGGTCACGGTGGGGCTCGACGGCGGCGAAAGCATCGCCGCGGCCGCGCTGCTCGTCGCCTCCGGACGGAGCGCCAACACCGCCGGCATGGGGCTAGAGGAGGCGGGGGTGAAGCTCGGCGAGCGCGGGCGGGTGCTGGTCGACGAGCACTACCAGACGAGCGTTCCCAGCATCTACGCCGCGGGCGACTGCGTCGGGTTTCCTGCGCTGGCCTCCACCTCGATGGAGCAGGCCCGGGTGGCCATGGCCCACGCCTTCAACCTCTACCCCAAGGACCGGATCGCGCCGATCCTCCCATACGGCCTGTACACCATCCCCGAGCTGTCGATGGCCGGGGAGACCGAGGAATCCTGCAAGCAGGCCGGGATCGACTTCGTGGTGGGGCGGGCGGCCTACGCGACCAACGCCCGCGGGCAGATCATCGGCGACGGCGGAGGTTTCCTGAAGCTCATCTTCCGGCGCGAGGACATGAAGCTGCTCGGGGTGCACGTGATCGGCGAGCAGGCCTCGGAGCTGGTCCACATCGGCCTCACCGCGCTCCTCTGCGGAGCCGGGGCCCAGCTGTTCATCGACACCTGCTACAACTACCCGACGCTCTCCGACCTCTACAAGTACGCAACGTACAACGCGATGGCCCAGCGTAACCCGCTCTGAGCCAGGGGGTCGGTGGGGTGCTATGAGCCGCGGCTCCCCGGCGTGACCACGCACCCCGAGTACCTCCTCTACCTCTTCCTGACCTCGATCGTCGCGGGGGCGATGAACGCCCTCGCCGGCGGGGGGACGATCCTGACCTTCCCCGCGCTGCTCGCCGCCGGAGTGAGCCCCGTCGCAGCGAACGCCACCAACGCGGTGGCCCTGGTCCCCGGCTCGCTCAGCGCCGGATGGGCCTTCCGGCGAGAGCTGGGCCGGGAGAGCCGCCGGGTGCTGATCACCCTGGTGATCTCCAGCCTGGCCGGAGGGCTGGTGGGCGCCTGGCTGGTGGTCGTGGCCGGCGACGCGCTGTTGAGGGTCCTGGTGCCCTGGCTCGTCCTGGGAGCCACCGCGCTGTTCATGCTCCAGGAGCCGCTCCGGCGCTGGCGCGAGCGGCGCAGCGCCGAGCGCCTCTCGCGAGGTCTCGACGACGTCAACCTCTGGGGGCTGGCCGCGGCCCAGTTCGTGGTCGCGGTGTACGGCGGCTTCTTCGGCGCGGCGATGGGAATTCTGATGCTGGCCGAGCTCGGGCTGGTGGGTCTGACGAACATCCACCAGATGAACGGGCTCAAGAACTTTGCCGCGATGTGCATCAACGCAATCGCCGCGGTGTACTTCGCGCTGGGCGAGCACGTTCACTGGCCGCTGGCGGCCCTGATGGCGGTCGGAACGGTGGTCGGGGGCTACGCGGGGGCCTGGGTCGCGCAGCGTATCGGGCAGGCGATGGTGCGCTGGGTGATCATCGTCATCGGGCTCGGCATCGGCGTGTACATGCTCGTGAAGTGACGAGTGTTCATCGTCACGCAGGGCCGCGGGGAGCTCACCGCCGGCGGTCCGGCGGGGCGGCGTCTTGAACCAGCCAGCGAGCTGGGATGGAACGGTCGCCGGGCGGCTCAGCCCACGCCGGGGGGGAGGGCGAGCGGCAGCTCCGCCTCGAGCAGCGCGTGGTGTGCCTCGGCCTCGGCTCGGAGCTCGGCGTCGGTGAGCTCCTCCTGCCGCTGCTTCGGATTGCTCCGCCAGTGAAAGTCGGCGGGAACCGCTCCGCCGCCCTCCTGGCCGTAGCCAATCATGTCCGGGAACAGGGGCGACCACCGTCCGGCGACGTCCGGCTCCCTGGTCACGAGGGAGCGCTGCTTCCGGGGAACGAAGGGGTAGAAGGGCGTGGTGCTCACGGGGCCCACCTTGCCCCGGGCCCGTGCCGGAGGGAAGGGGGCATCGCCTTCGACCGCGCCGCTGCTAGCGTCCCCGGCACGCACCGATGGACCGCGCCCGCAACCTGGATCAGCTCTCGGAGCCCTTCGACGTCGCCATCATCGGCGGAGGCGCCACGGGCCTCGGCGCGGCGGTGGAGGCAGCGTCACGCGGCTACCGCACGGTGCTGCTCGAGGCGCGGGACTTCGCCCAGGGCACGTCCAGCCGGTCGACCAAGCTGGTGCATGGTGGGGTGCGGTACCTCGCCCACGGCAACGTGGGCCTGGTCCGGGAGGCGCTGCTGGAGCGGGGCCGTCTGCGCCGGAACGCGCCGCACCTGGTGGGCGATCTCGAGTTCGTGGTTCCCGCGTACGCCTGGTGGTCCGGCCCGTATTACGGGGTGGGGCTCAAGCTGTACGACGTTCTCGCCGGGCGGCACCGCCTGGGGAAGAGCCAGCTGCTCTCGCGGGCCCAGGTCCTGGAGCGCATTCCGACGCTCGAGCCCGACCAGCTGAAGGGCGGGGTGCGCTACTTCGACGGCCAGTTCGACGACGCGCGGCTGGCGGTGACCCTGGCCCTCACCGCGGACGACCTCGGCGCGATGCTGGTGAACCACGCCAGCGTGGTCGGGCTGGTGAAGACCGGGGGGAGGGTGCGCGGCGTCCGGGTGCACGACGAGGAGTCGGGACGCGAGCACGAGGTCCAGGCGGGCGTGGTGATCAACGCGACCGGGGTCTTCGCCGATGCCGTCCGCCGGATGGACGAGCCAGGCGCCGCGGCGCTGCTCGCACCCTCGCAGGGCGTTCACCTCGTGCTCCCGGATACCTTCCTTCCCTCGGCGCACGCCCTGATGATTCCGAGGACCGACGACGGCCGGGTGCTGTTCGTCGTCCCGTGGCACAGGCGGGCGCTGGTCGGAACCACGGACACCCCTGTCCCCCAGGTGAGCGTGGAGCCGCGGCCACTGGAGGAGGAGGTGGCGTTCCTTCTCGACCACGCCGCGCGGTACCTGACGCGGGACCCGCGGCCCGAGGACGTCCTGAGCGTGTACGTCGGGCTCCGGCCGCTGGTCCGGACGGAGGGGGCGACGCGTACGGCCTCTCTGAGTCGTGACCACAGCATCTTCGAGAGCGAGAGCGGTCTGGTCACCATCGTCGGTGGGAAGTGGACCACCTACCGCCGCATGGGTGAGGACGTCGTCGACCACGCCGCGCGCGTCGCCGGGCTTCCCGACCGCCCCTCGGTCACCGCGGGCCTCAAGCTCCACGGCGCGCCACTGGAGGACCACGTCGAGCACTCCACGGTGGGAACGCCGAGCGAGATGCTCGCCGCCTACGGTACGGACGCGGACCTGGTGCGGGACGTCGCGGAGCAGGATTCCGAGCTCGCCGTGCCGATGCATCCCCGGCTTCCGTACTTGCTCTGCGAGGTGGCGTGGGCGGTGCGGCGGGAGATGGCCCGCTCGCTGGAGGACGTGCTCTCCCGGCGCACCCGGGCCCTGGTACTCGATGCCCGCGCGGCCCTCGAATGCGCGCCGGCGGTGGCCCGGGTCATCGCCCGCGAGCTCGGCCGCGACGAGGCGTGGGTGCAGGCGGAGCTCTCGGTCTTCGAGCGGCGCGCGCGGGAGAGCTTGCTGGCCTGAGCCACGACCGGGGGGTGCGGTCGCTCTCGAGTCGTCCCGACGAGCTGCCGCTGCACGCCGCGCGCGGAAATCGTCGCGCTGCACGGAGCGGAATGGCGCACATGGACCGCGGAGATCCGGGTGCCACTTCACCCGTGCCCTGCGTGTTGAAGGTGAATGCGCCTGGCCGGAGGGTCGTCCTGTGCACCCGAGGGCCGGAGGAGACGGTTCGATGGAACCGAGTCGAATGACGGTGTGCAGTCGATGCGCGCGACAGCTGGTGTGCACGGAGGATCTCGGTCGCTGGCTCCGCGCGGTGGCGCGTGCTGGCGCACGGGTCTACTGCTCGCTCGCGTGCAGCGCGGCGTCGGAGAGCCTGGAGCTCACCGGCGACCTCGCGTTCGAGGTGACCTCGCAGCCGCTGCAGCCGTGACCCGGGCGCAGGCGCGAGCCGCGTCCGGGTCGGGATCACCGCCTTCGACCTCGACCGGGCCATCGTCGGCACCCGCCCGCGGTCACCGCGGCGCCAGGTGCTACGCCGCGGCGTTCACCACCGAGCGCAGCGCGGCTTCGACGCGCGGAAGCACCTCGCGGATCTCCGCCTCGGAGACGGCGCCAACGCTGCAGCGGAACCAGCCGGTCTCGTCCTGCAGCCCGAAGGCCTGGAAGGGCACCATCCCGAGGCCGGCGCGCTCGAGCAGCAGCTTCCGGATGTCCTCGTTGCTCCGGATGCCCTTGCGGCCGACGAGGTCGAAGCGCACCGAGAGGTAGATGGCTCCCTGCGGGGCAATGTCGCTCACCGGCAGCCCGCGGGCGCGGAGCTCCATCAGGCCCTGGTGCAGGGACTGCAGCCGTGACTCGACCCCGCGGCGCATCTCGGCGAGGTAGCGCTCCATCGCCGGGACGTCCTCGAGGAAGCGGGCCGAGGCCACCTGCTCGGCGCGCGGCGCCCAGGCCCCGGTGTGGCCGATGAGGTCCTTCATCCGCGAGATGATGGACGGCGGTCCCACGCCCCAGCCCACGCGTACGCCGGTGGCGGCGAAGGCCTTGGAGATCCCGTCCACGAACACCGTGTACGGCGCCATCTCCGGCACCAGGCCCACCGGGGTGACGTGCCTCGCCTCGCCGTAGGTGAGCACCCAGTAGATCTGGTCGTACATCACGATGATCGGTGGGCGGGCTGCGTGCTTGCGCTGGGTGTTCTCCTCGACGACGGCCTCGCAGACCGCCTTGAGCTGCTCGGCGGCGAACATCGTCCCGGTGGGGTTGAGCGGACTGCCGAGGCAGAGCAGCCGTGCCCGGGAGAGGTGCGGGCGGATCTGATCCGCGGTGGGCATGAAGCCCTGCTCGGGGTGGGTGGGGATCACCGCTCCCTTCGCTCCGGTCATGTACACGTAGTAGTTGTTGTTCCAGCTGGGCACCGGGTAGA